>CAZISK010000825.1:0-4085 GCA_964541355.1 uncultured Candidatus Obscuribacterales bacterium | reverse complement strand
AATCATGGCTGTAAGAGGGACGACGGCATGCGACGCGGACTCAACGTTAACCGTTGCGGTTTAATTCCCCAGACTGATTCGATTGTTGTCTGCATAACATAATAGATACCAAATGCACCGTAAAGCCTGGCCTTCAGTCGGGATTTAAGTTGCAAGCTTTCGCACAGGAATGACCAGTCCTTCCAGGACAGAGATGACGTCCACCTACATCCCGGCATGGTGCTCTTGCGCGGAAATTCTTGTACCCAGGTCGATAAGCAGCCGTTTTCCATCTGAATCGGTTTTGCCACCATCGAAAGTCAACTGCTCTTGATTCGGTTTTGAAATCACAATACCGAGTTTTTTTGCACTATTGAGCTGTCGCTCAGGCAGTTCGATCGTCTCTACGAAGATTTCGCCAGAGCGCACCGAGGCAGCCCCTGGCGCCATCACCGTCACCTGTTGATAGAGCGGCGCGCCATACTCGTTGATCAGCTGAATAGAGACAAAATCCTTGAGGGTGGTATCTCTGGTTGCTTTCCAGACGATCTGAACTCCAGGTTCTTTCGAGTCGAGACTTCTATTTATTCCAAGGCAAGTCAACGATAAGCCCACAGGGACCGGCTTTTCCAATTGGTTGTCGGTCTTCAGAATCGCCTGTGCTTTTTCGCTCGAGATCCCTCCGGGAATCGGATGGGCAGTCCAGATCAGTGCGATGAATGCCGCCAGCTCCGTGGCAAGCATGATGTTCTTTCGAGACACGGAAGTTGGCGGTCCTTTGAAAACACGTTTGAAACCTTGACTTTGAGGACCTGTTTCTCCTGACCCTTTGGTAAGGGCATTCTTGAACCAGGCGAGCGGTAACGAGGTTGCCGACGGTGTCGCGCGCTTCGGATAGAGTATCCGCTGCGTTGTTTTGACCGCCAGTTTTCTAAACGGCGTTTCGACCATTTTATACAACAGGTGGCTAAGCAGCAGCAGGATGGTGAGGAACACGGCCATCGCCGACAGTGAGCGGTATTGAGAAAGATAGAGACCATGATAGACCAGCAGTGGATGGTGGCACAGATAAATCGCGTAGCTAATATCACCGAGAAGCACCAGGAGTGGTGCCGAAAGCACCCAGGAGACTACACCGCCCCGGCGAGCGAGCGCCAGGATAAGCAAGCTGAAAGCGAAAAGCGGTACCCCGGAGTACTCCAGCCAGAAGATTCCAGCCCGGCCTACCGGTTGGATCGAGCCTATTAACTGAGCGATTGGTTTTGTGTTCCACATTAGTGCCAGGGTGAATGCCACCGCGGACAGTTCGATTAATGAAGACATTGTCTTGTTTATTTTCCAATTGGAAACATAATCTCGAAAGCAAATCGCAGTGGTCATGCCGATTACGAATTCGAACAATCTAGGCAGCGGATTGATATACAGAATGCCCCGCATGCTCAGACCTTGTTCGCTATATTCGTCCAAGCCGATGCAGTTGCACAAAACTATGCAACCGAGAGTGATACCAAATGTCAACAGCGCAGGGACCCACTTTGCTCTCGAGAAAAGCGGCAGAAGAAAAGGCAGGCAGAGGTAAAAGAAAAACTCGGTGGAGATTGTCCACGACGGTGCGTTGTACGAAAAGAAGAATTGGAAAAATGGAATCCATCCGTGCAGCATGAAGATATTGCTGAGGAGCACCACCATCTTCGGTGCCGCACCGGGAAAGGTCAGCAAGACTTTGGGAAACATCATCAAACGCATGAGAAAGACAGAAATATGCAGCGGCCAGAGCCTCGCCACGCGTTTTACCAGATATTCTGCGACCTGTTTTCCATTATCGAAATGCGGATAGACCAGAGTGAGGATGAAGCCGGAGAGAACGAAGAAGAAAGTTATTCCCTGGGAAAAAACAATCCGATCCCCGATGTTATCCAGGCAGGCGAAATGTCCCTGAGCATGGAAAACGACGATCAACGCGGCCGCGAAAAACCGGAGAGAGGTCAAGGCGTCAATTCTGGTTACTGTCTTTGTGCTCATGTCTTTGATATTGCGGTGTCGCAATTGCAATGCTTGTACCAGGCCGTGGTCAATTCAGCTATTGCTCGAATTGTCCAAAAGCGCCTTCAGGACATCTTGACTAGTATGGCAAGAGCTGCAAAATCAAGTATTACCGGCATCTCAGGTGTGAATTTCGGTACCGAGCAGGACAAGGAATTGTCGCATCCACTCGGGATGTCCCGGCCAGGCGACGGCTGTGACAAGATTGCCATCAGTGTGGGCCATGGTCAGATTAATTCCCGGATTAACCCAGTTGGCGCCTGCGGCTTCCATCTCCGGTCGTATCGCGAAATACGCCGTGCAAGTTCGACCCCTCAAAACATCCGCCGCAGCGAGGATTTGCGGTCCATGACAGATTGCAGCCACGGGCTTCTTGGCGTCGAAAAAGTGTTTGACGATTTCGATAACCCGTCCGTTGAGCCGCAGATATTCAGGCGCCCGACCGCCAGGAATGACGAGAGCGTCGTAGCTCTTTTCATTCGTGTTTTCAAATGGGTGTGTCACTGTGAAGTTATGACCTGGTTTTTCAGAATATGTTTGGGCGCCGTCGAAATCATGAATGGCTGTCTTTACCGAGTCTCCCGGTTTTTTGCCGGGGCAGATTGAGTGGACGTCGTGTCCTGCCATAATCAAAATCTGGAAAGGGACCATAGCTTCGTAGTCTTCGACGAAGTCGCCAACCAGCATTAATATCCGTTTTGCTGACATCCTTACTCCTGGTCTAGAATGTAAAGTCTGAGAAATTATAGTCGTTAATCGAGATGGGTATATTGAGTCGGATGACTAGCGAGGATGTGGACCGAATGTCGGAGAAGACAGAAGCAAAAGAGTCAGATATCGAAAGCAAAGCGGCGTCTGATAATCAGGCTTCGGGCGACTCTGGCGCTGCTGATGCAAGCCCATCAAAGGCGCCGGTGAATTCTTCCGATGCGAAATCCGAAGAGCCGGAGCCTGTTTCTGAAGGGAAAACTTCGGCGAGTGATTCAGACAAAGCTGCTGATTCGAATGATGAGAGACAGGCAGGACTAGACTCAGCGAAAGAAGCTCAAGGCGGTAAGTCAGCCTCGACTGCGTCGAAGGAGTTGGTCACGGCTTCGTCCGCGGAAGGATCTGGAAAACAGTCAACGGAAGAGGGAAAGACAAACGAAGCGTCATCATCATCCGCATCAGAGGCGTCGACAAAAGACAAAGTCTTAGCGGAGAAAGCGCAACCTGCTCCCGAAGCGGCGTCGGTAGCTGGTGGAACGACTTCGAGACCGGACAAAGTTTCCGGAGAGAATGCGAAAGGGGCTCTTGCAGCGGTGTCGGTAGTTACGAGTCAGAACGTAGGCGCCGGAGAAAATGCGGCTCTGGGAGCAGAGGGCACACTAACCGCGTCTGGTGCAACAAGCATCAGTGTTTCGACAGAACTGTCTGATTCCGCTCGCACTCCCGTGCAGGTTGATCTGCCGGCTTTTCCAAAAAGCGAGCACCATATTCCAGAAGAAGCGGTTCCAACCGAAGCTGCCTTTAAATCGGAAAACTTCGGGCGTGATGAGGTTCGCCATCTGCTCGTTCCGGTAAAACCATTCAATCGGCTGGTGGCATGCTCTGTGGTGATTTTTTGTTTTGCATGGCTCCTGCACATGATTCTGACTCCGGGACCCCGAATTCGAGCTCAGGGCATGCACGTCGTGACGCTACCTGAGGCAGGAGCCTACGTACTCTCTTTTCACGGAGATATTTCAGATCCTTATGGCTGGACAGCTGACGGAAAGTATCGCAGAGCCCTGATTATTGACTTCGAGCCGCTCGACAAGGGGCAAATCGTAGAGAAAATCACTCCGATCAAGGATATGTCTGGTGGAACCTACTTTACTGTCGGCGAATACCAGGTCAATCTTCCAGGTAAGTACCAGGTAACTGTTCAATGGGATCCGGTGGAAGATAGAGCAAAAGGGATGATTTATTTTGAGAAAGATCCCGTAGAGAGATTTTTCTTGAAGTGGATTCTTGGTATCGTCGGAACGATTGCGTTTTTCTATATGATCGGTGTCCCGCTGTCAACGCGATCTGCGATCTCG
>CAZISK010000824.1:0-4086 GCA_964541355.1 uncultured Candidatus Obscuribacterales bacterium | reverse complement strand
GTTCACAGGGACATAAAGCCAAGCAACATTATCGTTCAGGTTATCGAGGGTGATAGTTACGTCAAATTACTTGACTTCGGAGTCGCCAAAATCCTCCAGGAAGGAGCCGCGGCCCAACAACTGACAGCCACCGGGATGATTTTCGGAAGTCCGCTATACATGAGCCCCGAGCAATGCATCGGCAAGAAGATCGATCTGCGCTCCGACATTTACTCGCTCGGTTGCGTAATGTACGAATGCATCGCCGGACAGCCTCCACATCAAGGCGACAACAGCCTTCACACTTTACACATGCACATCAACGAGCGAGCTCCGGACCTTGGAATGGCAAAGAGAGGACGAGCCGCCGCCGCTATTGAGGCGATCATCAAGCGCTGCCTCGAAAAAGATCCAGAGGTAAGATACCAGACCGCGGCGGAGCTGTTGTCCGATCTAAATGCCGTCGACGGTCGCTACAGTAGTGGCCTTATCCCAGCACTCGAGGGTGCTCCACGAGCAGTGGCATCTTCTCGGCCGGAGCCGCCGAGCGCCGCGGAGCGAAGTCAGACAAATGCAGTCGTGATCAAGACACCATCAGACGTCAATCAGCGAATGGTTCAGTTCGATCTGATGAGCCGTTCACAACCTGTCAAATCAAGAAGCAGCTCCGGCGAGCATTCGGCCAACTCTAGCGGCACTTCTTCAGACGGCGCGACGACACAGTCTCGAATGATAGAGCAACAGCCGAGTCTGGCGGCATCATCGCCACACGCCACCTGGCTCAAGTTAGCGATACCGCTATTGGTGGCGATTGCCGTTATCTGTTTTATCTACCCACCCTCGCAAATCGTGGACAACCTGTCTTTCGGCGGAGTCTCCGGCAACACAATCAACAAATCCTTTGTAATGGCAGAAGAAACATTCAAAAAAGGCAGCTCTGATTATGACAAAGCGATGGACCAGTATGCAATGGTCCTCAAGTCAGCAGACTCGGTCAAAGATGCCGAAACGATCGGAAAGGTATTCGCACGCCTTGGACGAATCAACTATGCAAAACAACGATATGCTCAGGCGAGCGGCGAATTCAAGAAAGCGCTTAAAGCCTTGAAGCAAAGGATGACGGTGAATAAGGAGTACTATCTCGATAGCGTATACGGCATGGCTCAAAGTTTGAGCGCTCAACGCTCGTATGAGCGGGCGGAGGAGTACTTCAGCGAATCACGAAAATTAGCCGGCCTGTGGGAAACTGAATCGAAACAAGCAGTTATCACGTTCGAATCCGCCCGCAACGAGGCCCACAACAACGGTAAAGATGCCCTTGAGCTCTACGATCAAGCGATCATCATGTTCCGCAAGTTACGCGATCAGAATGACAAATTAGCCGCATGTCTCGTGGAGAGTGCGGTCCTTCTGGAGAAGATCGGTGACTCGAAGGTAGCAGTCTCTCGAGCTAAAGAGGCGCTTGGCTATGCCAACGGTCTGGGTGACTTCAGAGAAGTCGAGCAAAGAGCCAATGATTTGATTCGCAAGAATGGCGAAACATCCTCTGACCGCCAGAAAGAGCCCGCTCGTTATCAAAGGCCCATTGCCACCCCTGATCCAGTTATGCCTTCTTTCTCGTCGTCTCAGCTCAGCATCGCAAAACCGATAGAGTATCAGCCGGCTACCATTTACCAGAATCCGGTCGATCTGAGAGCTCGTTCCGAGTCGATGCAACGAACGATGAGAATGATGGACGATTTGCGACATACTCAGGCGATCGAAATGCAACGAGCACAGAATGCAATGAGAGTTCCAAGCATACCAGCGTCAGCCCTGCAGCCTAGCTTCCGCAGCACATCAACTTCGATTCCCAGCTACAGCACCGGCTCCAACTGGTCGCACCCCGCATCGCCTACACTAACGCCGGGGCTCGGTCGCAACACTTTCGGGCATTAGCGACATCGCCTCCGGACACTGCGGCTTGCTGCGCACGCTGCGGCTCGAACCAGCTGCTCTAAACACGGATAACACTGTGGGATGAGTCAGTCACTCCTGAGGTGTACTCTTGCGTGTTGAATTGGCAGGAAACTGACTGATAGCAATATGAGGCAGTCAACAGATTATCAGGAGGACATCGGCACAGGCTCTTTCAGCGGTGGAATCAAAAACCAGAAACGGCTGCCTCCGCCATTATTGACATCAACGCCGATCTCACCATGATGAGCCTTTACGATCTCCTTGCAGATCGCAAGACCGAGACCGCTGCTGCCCTTCTTGGATTTACCGGGAATCTGATAAAACCGGTCGAACACTCGATTTCGATACTCTTCAGGAATTCCGGGTCCATTGTCGCAAATCGCAAATCCGATACCATTTTCGGTGCGCACCGCGCATAGTTCTATCCTGCCACCATTGGGTGAATACTTCACTGCATTCGACAGCAAATTTATGACTACCTGCGTGATGCGTTGCTCGTCACAAACAAGCTCCAGATCGGTACCGGCAATCTCTACCTTCAATCCCTTCGATTCAATGATTCCAGATAGCGAGCTGACACTGCGCTCGAATATGGTAGCAACCTCCGACAGATCCAGATCCAGCTCTATCGTTCCGGTTGCAAATTTCTCTACATCCAATAAGTTGTTCACAAGATCGACAAGACGCTGACAACTAATCTCAACGGCTTTGGATCGTTCCAATCCATGCTCGGATAGGGTGCCATAGCGCCCGCTCGTCAGCATCTCCATATACAACAAGATCGATGTCAACGGCGCTCTCAAATCATGAGTGATCATTTGCATGAACTCTTGTTTGAGACGCTCTAGCTCTTTTCGCTCCGTAGTGTCGATTAACGAGATCAACCAGGTATTGTCAGAGCCTTTGCCAAACTCGTCAATCGAAATCTCGAGGAATAATCTTTTGTTATTCACCTGGCAAATCGTCTCGAACTTCTTGCCTTTTACATTTGGTACTGTAAATGGAACTTCAATGTCGAGCCCTTCGAACATCTCCAGTACATTCTTACGAACAAGATCTTCAGCCCGCCTCTGGAGCATCTCCTGCGTGCGGGGATTGACATTCAAAATCGAGCCCCGATCGTTGGTAATGACAATGCCGACCATGACGGTTCGCACAAGCGCTTTGGTACGCTCCTCACTCGACTCCAACGAGCGACGGTGATCGGCGATTAGAGTGTTGATTGAGAAAACCGATTTATCAAGCCGACCAATCTCATCGTCTTGCAACATCTCCGCGGCAAGCGGCCTTCCCGAACGACTCGCGACAACATTGTCGTGAACCTGTTTTACACGCAGATTGAACCTCTTCATCTGATAAAACCAGACCCCGGTGACCAGAGCAGACGAAAGCAGCAAAGAGCCGATAATAACAACAGTTGCAGGCACCGCCATCGCGCTCAACAGCAATCCAATCAGCAACAGAGCCATGTTGCCGATGAGTACTGAAGTTACGAACAATCCGGGTCTTCGCATTAGTGTCGAAGCATTCATCCAAACCATGATGACCACGAATGTTATGCCCGAAGTATTAACTGTTTTACTCCGCCCTAACTTGCGGGACTGACGTTGTAACGATTACCATAAATACAGGTAGAAGTACTTCGACGAGGACTGTCATGCAAAGCTGGATATTGTCTGGATTGGCGGCCATATTCTTCATCAACGGATTCTGGCTCATGTTCATGGGCGGATACGCGGAGAATCGCACCAGTCAAGGTAAATTCAAGACTTATGAATTCGAGAAGAGTCCCGTGGGCTTCTCGATTGCAGTAGGTTTGCTTCTCGTACTGGGTTTGACCTGCCTTCATATCGGCAATCCTCACTTCTTCCCGATCCTGGTGAAAAAAGCACCGCAACTCAAATATCTGAACACCGTGGGGAAGATGCAAAATGGGATGTACTACCTGCTCGGCGGCGGGCTTCTTTCGTGCAGCATGTTTGCATTTATCTTCAGACGTCTCATAATCGCCTGTTCGACCTTCACTAAGGGACACGACCTCGATCTCGATCCACGGGCAATCAAGGCACACGAAGCAATAGTAAAAAGTGAGACCCCGGATTGGCAGCGCGATGCCGAGCAAAAAGGCAAGTGGGATGATGGCACACC
>CAZISK010000823.1:0-4091 GCA_964541355.1 uncultured Candidatus Obscuribacterales bacterium | reverse complement strand
AAAGAGGCGACTTTACTGAAAACAGATGGGTCTTGGATCTGGCAACCAGAGATTCGCAGGGCAGTTATCTCTCCAGGTTTTGCCGTAGCTAATGTACGAACGGGCTGATTCTTGAATTGCAGCTCGGAACCAAAAAGCTGCTCTGACACGAGACGTTCGTCGGCAAGCGCCGCGCGTTCTACAACTTTTGGCTCCGGGTCTTCTGGCGGTTGCTGCTGTGATTCATCCGGAGAAATGTGCCTGAATTGAATGATAACAAGCATCGATACCAGAATAGTTGTCAATATAAATGTGTATTTGAATAAGTTTGACTTGGGCAAGGACAGTATTACTTTTACTGCTTCTGGCTCCCGCTGCTCTAAAGCCTTTTCGTGTCGTCCCAGGATAATTTGTTTCAGTCGATCGCGTACCGCACTTGCCGATGCGGGCCTATCTTCCGGATTTTTAGCGAGACAATCCTTGACCAACCGCTCGATCTCTATTGGAAACTCTCTAGCGACAATATCCTGCAACTTCGGTAGTGGCAAGTTCGCGTGCATGTGCATACTTTCGATCGGAGATTCCGCTGGAAATGGCACCTGCCCGGTTAGAGATTCGAACATGAGGCAGCCCAGGGAGTACACCTCTGACCGCGCATTGTATTGTCTCCCCGCAGCCAACTCTGGTGCCATATAATCTGGAGTGCCGACTAACTTGGTACCGTCAGCGGTGCTTACCGTCTCGCTTGCTGTGCTGGCAAAACCGAAATCGATCAACTTGACTAATACTTCGCCCTTATCCGTCATTGTGAACAGCACATTTGAAGACTTTAAATCACGATGAAAAATATGCATTTCATGGGCGTAGGTGAGCGCTTCAGTTATAAGGAAAAAGACAGTGACCGCCAGGTCAGGATCAAGCGGTCCATTCTTGAGTAGTGATTCATCCAACGAAAAAACGTGTTCTGAGTATTCCATCACCATAAAAGGAATGCCGGTTTCCGTTGGTCCAAAATCGAGAATCTGGATAATATTGGGATGAGCCAAACGGCATGTCACTTTTGCTTCTTCTTGGAACTTGATCAGTTGTTCGCCTGAAAGATCGGTGAGAACCTTGACCGCGACCAGTTTCTGGAGCCACCGATCGCGCGCTCTATATACGATACCGGTCGCGCCTCGTCCAAGAATTGCAGTAGGTTGGTAGCGGTTGATTGGGAACTGTGAGGCTGAAAGAGGCAGCTCTTCAACATCCGGTTCCTCCAGATTGCTTGCACTTGAGGCCACAGCCTCTGGTATGCGATCCAGGATTGCAACCGGCTCTGGCTGCTCACATTTGCAACTGTCGTAGCGAAAAATCCACTGGGTCAAACTGCCGTGTCTCGCCTTATCAGGAACTGTTTTGTGGCAGACTCCACAGAGTCGCAGTCCTGATTCATCGGATTCAGCCTGGGCCTTGAGAAATTTGCAATGACAGACGTCGATAAAGCTCGTGACGAATCCACCTGATGCAGAAGTTTCAGGTTTAAGGCAAAAAGGACAGGTCTTTTGCGGACCGCTTCTCATGACAACCAGCAAGAGTGCTTATTTGTACTGTTATTCCCAGTCTGGCGATCGTTTTGTAACTTGAAATCCTGAAATTTTGATTGCCATTGCGATATTATTTTCAATATCCAAAATTAAATGCACCGGGCGTGCCACCATCTCCTCTTCACAAAATGTGTGATTGCACATTTGCGATATTGTGATCATATACAAAACCAATCGACTAAAACCTTGTAATAATCGGGTTATTGCTCCTTAAGGTTCAGTTGTCAGTTTGAGATATTGGTAGCATATTTGGTGGCAAACAGTAACAAAATTCCCGCTTTTAATGGTGGAAACCGTGTGTTACTATTTCGTTGCGATTCCTAATATCCGTGCCATAAATCGAGCGTTCGGGCAGTAACCCGAGCCGGTTTTGCACTGCTCGAGGAAAAAGTTATGGAACCACATGCTGCAGCAAATGAATCATCTAAGAGCCGAAATCCTGAGCCCGTGCGTGATGTTCTTCAAAGACCACCGGCAAATCTAATAAGAGATTCTCTTCCTAATAAATACATGGAAGAGTTTCTAAACCTTCAAAGACCAGCGAACAAACCGGAGACCCGTGAAGCTGAATTTAAAGGTTGGTTGAACGCCGGAAAGGACGATATATATAAGTCCGTAATTCAAAAGGCGACAAAGACACCTGAGGAGACAGCCGAATCATATTATGAGAATGCAACCAAATCAGTATTGAAGGCGATCAAGGACGCCAAATTAGGCTTCACTACTGATGGTACCGATCCTAAGGTCATCGCCTACAGCGATGACTTTAAACTGTCCGCCAACACTAATGCCAAGGAGATAGCCAAGACCCGGCTGGGCGATAAGGCTTCCGAGGCTCAAATCAAAAAGTACGCCGAGGCAGTTGTCGCGATAAATAAGCTCGAAAGCGCTGACAAGGAGATTGCTCAAGGTGTCAAGCTCAAGCTGCCTGGACAAACCGCCGATGGTGCTATTGTCTACCGCTCCAAGGGCGTTACGTATTCGCAATGGCACGACGGCACCAGTCTTGAAATTGCAGAACGCGGTCAGGGGAAAGCCTCCTACACCGATCGCTCTGCCGGCTGTGCTGTCGCACTTAAGTGGGATCCGGACGACAAGAAAAATTGCACCGTCACGAAAACATATGACGAGCGGCGCATCGAGACGGACGCCAACGGTGTTCGCACCGAGACAGTGCCGCCCGCTTTCGGATTGAAGTCCCGGGTCTTTGAGGACGATCAGGGGCGTAAGGTATCGATGGAGTTCGATCCGAAGGACAGCAGTCTCAAGAAGGTTTCGGTTCAGGATTGGAAGTCTGGCTGTTTGACGGAACTCGAGCCTGACGACAAAGGAAACTTGCGTGGCAAAAAGACTGACAAGTCTGGCGACGTAGTGGCATCGATGGTAGGTACTCTGGCTGGTGATAAGCTCACTTTATTTGAAGAGCTCAAGGTTGGCGATGTTCTAACGAGAACATATGAGAATGGCACGATTGAAGAGTTTAAAGGCGACAAACTTGTTAAACGAACAGGCAAAGACGATTGGGGAAGAGCGTTGGAGGAGGTCTATAATCCTCCTGGCCGCACCCCTCCGCACAGGATCCACGTAACGCTCAACGACAATGCCGACGAGTCTAAACGGACACGTCTGACATTCAATCGCACCGATTTTGGAGAATACTGGGGAGAGACTCTGAAAGATGGCAAGGTAGATCAAAGGTTCCAGATCAGACCAACCGGTCAGATCATGTTCTATAAGAACCAGAAGGTATGGGCGGATCTGAAAGACGGAACCCGCATCGAAAGATCGCAGGTTTACGATCCACGCGATCCGAAAAAGGTGGCAGGATATCAGGTCAGTCAATCTCGTGATGGCGGCAGATTTACAGTCACCACGGACCGCGACGGCAACATCCAGAAGGATATCTACTCCTACGGCGGCCCTGACGGTCGCACCGTCGAGCGCTTGCGCAGCACCAACGGTCGTTTGATAAACGCAATGTCGATCGCTGAGACCACCGGGCACAAGACCCAGCTCAACTTTGATGGGGTGAGCGGAATGTTCACCGGTCAAAGGACCGACAAAGAGGGCAAAAAAATTGAAGATGTGATGGTGGCAGACGACAAGATTATCTACACGAATGCCCAAGGAAATCGCAGAATTGAGGTGTTCGACCTTAGAGGCAAAGACCTTTTAGGGAAAAAACCAAAAGCTGGGATTTACGATATTCATCAGGGAACCGAGTCATATCAAAACGATGACGAAAGTGTCTCGGTAAAACCTGTTGCACCTGGAAGAACAGACAAAGTTACGGAGGATTATTGCCGCGGCAGAACGGTAGTCGGTACGACTATCAGAGGCGAGCGTTCGTTGGTTACGCCGGACTCAACAACTATTCATAATCCGGACGGAACGGGCGCTCGTCTTAATGCCGATTCCACTATCGACAGGTGGGGGCAAAAGGACGAGGACAATGCTAACAGGGAGTCGCTCACGGAGGCGGAGAGCGACTATCTTAAGTACCTTGCCGACAAGATCGGTATTCAC
>CAZISK010000822.1:0-4107 GCA_964541355.1 uncultured Candidatus Obscuribacterales bacterium | reverse complement strand
CTCGGCGATTCGATGGCTGGTGATTCGAAATTGAAAATTCATCCTGTTGGTTTTACCACCGACGTGGACGAATACATGACTGCATCAGATATGGTGCTTGGCAAGCCTGGTGGATTGACTACATCTGAAGCATTATGCAAAGGATTGGCCTTCGTCATCGTCAATCCAATTCCAGGCCAAGAAGAGCGCAACGCCGATCACTTGCTCGAGGAAGGCGTTGGAATTCGTTGCAACAATCTTCCCGCGCTGGCATACAAGGTCGACAATTTGCTCGGTGACAAGGAGCGTCTCTCTTCCATGAAGGAGAACGCGCTTAGAATGTCGCATCCCGACGCCGCCGATATTATCGTCGACAACTTGTTGTCCAACCTTCAACAGTCACAGGCGATCAGCTACACCGGTCATCGCTGCGCCTCGATACCGGAGCGAGCCGTGCGTGCCACCAGAAGAGCCACCGGATCGATAGTCTCAAAGTTGCGTCCGCGTCGCCGTGTGAAGAGGTTGCGTTGAACAATTGTGGATATGGTTTCAGGAAAGATCTTTCCAGTTGCCGATGAAGGTCTGTTTGTAACTTAGTTGAAAAACCGAATGATCGTCGCGCTCATGCAAGAACTCCAACCCGAAATTATGGAACAGAGACGACGCCCGCTTTATCGATTTCAACCGTTGCATTTCTGTTGAAGCTCGAGACAATAAAAGATGAGGGGCGTTGAGGTGAACCAGACTCGTTGAAGGTCACCATGCCGGATACAGAGACGGTCTCAGGCATCACAATCTCCTCAGCGATGCCTTTGGGTGTCGTCATCACGTATGAGAAGTACTTCGACCGCGGCATCGCGGTGCCCGTTACCTCGACCCGCTTTTTGGTTTGAATTGCCATAATTTTTGCTCGACCAAGGTCGACAACCAGCTCTCGACAGATATTACGGATGGTCAACTCAGCTCGAGTATATTCGATGACACGTATTGCAAATAGTGGCACTGCCAGGAACATTGCCAAAAAAATGAGCGTTTCGACCTTTCGCGTGAGAGGCCAATTACTGTCTGACAGAGGCACTTTCGCTCCGTTTTTCTTACTCACCTCATCGGCAGAGTTCGACATTTTTGGACCCCACCAGACATAGTTCGAGGCTTGGACAGGCCTCCGGATGCATTATTTAGTATAGTGCACTAGCACGAGCGCCCTAGTATGCTATCGTTTTGCCTTCCTTCATGATTCGTACCAATATTCTAGGTGAGCCGACACACGAGATACACTTTAAGCTTATGCCAATTACAGACGAGTCGAAAGAAAAGCTCAAAGCCAGGCTGGCAAAAGCAATCGGGCACCTGAATGCGGTTTATCGTATGGTGGACGAAAAGAAGTACTGCATTGATGTGTTGCATCAGCTCAAGGCAGTACAATCCGCTCTTGATAAAACGGCGGAGGTGATTTTGCGCCAGCACCTCGAGACCTGTGTGGTTGAGGCGGTCAAGAACCAGGACTCAGAGCGGGTTATTGACGAGCTCATTCAGGTGTTCAAGAAAGCGCCCAACCTCTACATGCTTGGTGACGAGGAGAGCATCCCCCGGATTTCCGACAAAGAATCTTCAGGCAGCTCTTCCTGTAAATGTTAGAGGCACGGCAGGCTTCTTCTAAAGAGCGAGCTGCTTGGCGCGAGGATACCAACGAGCTGGTTTTTTATCGGACCTGCCAATCGATTGTACGCTGGTCAGCCAGTGGCGAGCTTCTTTACCGGTTGATTTAAGCAAAGTGCCCGACCCTATTCCTCTTCGGCGCTGAGAATGCCCGAAAAACGGCCCGTGTAGCCAGAAAAATCCAACGGGCCGAGATTGCTCAGGCTGGGCACTTCATGTTGCAGAGTCCCCCCGAGCTTGCGCTCGTCGCCGTAGCCCAGTTCCTTTCCTAGGTTAGTGGTTGATAGCCTCAGTACTTCATGATTGACGGGTCGACATCATCCGACCAGGCGTGCAATCCGCCTGTAAGATTAAAAATTCTCGAAAAGCCTCTCTCTTCGAGCATTTGCGTAAGCTCACTGCTGCGCCGCCCGGTTCTGCAATACACGACTATGTCCTGATTCTCGAACTGCTTCAGCTCGTTGAGACGACCCTCGATCTCCTCTTCCGGGATGTGGACAATGTTGTCCAGGCAAGCGATTTGCAGCTCAAAGGGTTTTCTAATGTCAAGCAGGACGATTTTATCGCCGCGGTCGAGACGTTGCTTCAATTCCGTTGCTGTTATTTCCATTTCTGGGTATTGAATAAAGAGTGAGTTTATCAGTATGTACTTAAAGTATAATCTCAACTCAGCTGTGCCATTAAGGGAGGGTAATCCGTGAGCGTAAAATCGTTGGAGGAAGCCATTAAAGAATGTCTGGCCGATGACGGCAAGATTTCTAAGTACGAGGCGAAGGTAATTCGAGAGCTGATTATGGCAGATGGCATAGTCTCATCTGAAGAAAGGCAGTTCTTGGAAAATGCCCTCAGGAATAATCAATTCGATGAGCAGGGTTTCGAACTGCTCTCCGGAGTGCTCCTCAGAGCGGACCTGAAAGAGTAGAGAAGCAATGAAAGGTGTGTCCAGACGCACACCTGGTTAACTTGGAGGTTCTAGCTCTCCTGAATAAAGTTATTGACGCAGGTCGGCTTCATTGGAGGCCGACCTTCATCATATTCAGCGCAGAACTTGATATCGGTGGCGGAAACGACAAGGTTATCGATACCACAGCTGGTGACTTAAACTGGTTGATCGCACCATAACAGTTTGACCACAACTATAGGACGAACCGCGTTGCGGAAATTCGGGATGGATCGAAATCCGACCAGCGTTGCTGCTGCAGTCCTAAACCGATATCGGTTAAAATTCCAGGTCGCACATTGAACGAATGCCTCCGTTCCCTAGCGTTAAACCGATATCGGTTTAAATTCAGAGTCGCGCATTGAACTTATGCCTCCGTTTCCCGCGCTAAACCGATATCGGTTTACTTTTCGGTTGCAGGGACAAATTTGCAGTGATTGCAAACAAAAAAGCCTAAGGCGTGGACTGGTCAAGTTGGCCGGACTTGAGTTGGATCCGGCGTTTGAATTCATCATCGGATAGAGAGCAGAAGATGCGCTTCCCATCAGTGCAGACGAACAACACTTCGATCTCATCGCCGTCTCTGAGTTGTACCGAAGTCGGTACAAAGGCGTCTCGAATGTCGCGATTTGGTAAGGTCAGAGCGTACCCGCCTGTATTTTTCTCCCGAATCCGGCACTTCATGAGGTCGCCCGGCTTGTAATCCTGAATCGGTGACGAAAAATCAAATAACTCTTGGTTTTGCATATCTGTTTGTCGACTTATGCCGCTATCCAATAGCCATACCCCCAGCCATATAAAAACATCATATACAATCCGAGCCTCTTAGTCATGCAAAATATATCGACATCAGCAAGGCCGCTATTCCCAAAGCAGTCTTTTCGCCAAACTCGGACCGATTCCGAAATATTTGTTGATAATGTCCGGGTTGGTCTCGGTAGGGATGATCTCACCTGGGCTGACGTATTTATTCCAGGCATCCTGGAATGCTTCTCTGCCCTTTTCTGAGCGGGCAAGCAATGACGGCACGGCGTGGTAGCCGGCGAGATTTGGTGATACTTTCCCTGCCAGATAGGCACTGAAAAACTTTTCTTCCATCTTTGCTCTGACTTTCGCCAACTTGTTTTTCTGATTGGCCGCAGGTTGCATAAGCGCCGGAGCTGCGTTGCCGGTTGGCTGTAGCGGATCAGTTGCTTTGACATCGGCATCAGTTTGAGCTGCCGATGTTGCATTCAGTACTGAGGAGTCCGTCTTACAGGGCGATGTTGCTTTATTAATTCCGGATTGAGCGGCTTGCAGCCATTTCCTGTCCTGTTCAGCATTCGAAACAGTCTGCTCTTCTGCCTTCGGAACGAGAAGCTCGAAGCGAGGAATAATATAGGGCTGGCCGGTTATCGGGGCGAAAACCTCGGTTACTGCATTGACAAATGTTTTGGATGCTTCTGAATCAACGTTGTTCAAGAATAAACGAAAGCAACCGTTGCTTCTCACGCTGACGACAATGTCATCCGCGCTTGTGCCAAGCGGTA
>CAZISK010000821.1:0-4109 GCA_964541355.1 uncultured Candidatus Obscuribacterales bacterium | reverse complement strand
AAATGGGCCCTAACCTAAACGCAAATCCTCAGACTCTAAACAATGCCAACCATCGAGTCGAGATTGTGATGTGAGTCCAAAGAGACTGATAAACACAGGGGATAGGAGGTGTTTAGATAGTGGGTAATAGATATTCAACAAGTGATAAACTGGGAATTGACGGCATTTCCCCTCACCACTCAGGAGGATTGTCTCAAGTGTCGGAAAAGGAAAGCGCAGTGCCAATGTCGCTTGAGGAGGCAGATAGCTTCGTCTCGACGAAGAGCTTGCCTACTGGCTTCTGGAAGTTTTTAGTCTCGGCTTTCATAGTCGTCTACTTCAGCGCTGTCTACAGCTGGCTTTTTCTCGATAAGATAGTTGATCAAAGAATCTGTGAACTCTGCAAAGACATCAATATCCTTGATGGTGCAACGCAGCACTGGAGTCTGTTCAGCCCTCATGTCAGACATGTGATTTATCACGAGTCTGCCACCATAACTTTCAAAGATGGATCGGTCAAATACTATGAATTTCCGCGGATGGAAAAGCTCGACCACACTGAGAAATTCGTACATGAAAAGCTTCGAAAGGTATTTAGTGACTGCATTCCATGGCCCGGCTACAAGCAGTTCTTGCCGGACATAACAAGTTATCTGGCTGCCGCCAATCAAGACAGTAAAAATCCACCGACAATCATAAGCATGATTATGAACTCGAGCTCCAATCCACCACCCGATCCAGCTCACTGGAATTATCGGGACAGACTCCCACCGCACACAGATAAGGCCGTCACCTTTGTGTATACGGTTAGAGAGAATGACCTTTCCAAAAAAAACGACAGCCCAGAACGGACCAATCCCAAAGTATTAGACGAATAGTACGATGGCACCCAGCAATTCCCCAGGCGAACAGCCACGAACTAGTGCTCCCACACCGGAGCCCGGACCAAAAGAACGACTCCAAAAGTGGTGGCAGTCATTCTGGTTTGCTCCTGTTTCGCCGACTCCGATTGCAATTTTCCGGATATTGGTTGGGATTATCGCGCTGCAGTGCTTACTGGTGCATTTGCTGGCTGATTGGCATTTGTATTTTGGTGATAAAGCGCTGATTTCAATTGAGTCGATGATCGGCAAGTATTGGCGACAGGATCCATATTTCGACCTCATGTTGCTCTTGCCACCTGGAGAGATCTGGCGCTGGTATTTCTTCTGGTTCTCGGTCGTGGTTACGGCCATGATGACGGTCGGTCTGTTCACCAGATTCAGTTCAATTGCAGCCGTTCTCTGCATGATCTCCTTGCAAAGTCACTTTCTTATTAATCAAAACTCCGGCGACAATTATCTTCGTATGGCGATGATATTCGTTGCGCTCTCAAATGCAGGTGATGCCTTTTCGCTCGACAACCTCATAAAGTCGACGCGGCAAGGTTGGCGGAAAGTCGGATTTCGTCCGTCGCTCTCGGCGCCATGGGCGCAGCGAATGCTTCAGTTACAGCTTTGCATCGCTTACTTCCATACCAGGTGGTGCAAAGTCGAAGGGTCGGAGTGGAACGACGGCACGGCCGTCTACTACGCCAGCCGTTATGACGACATCATGCGATTCCCTCTGCCATTCCTTCTCGATGATCTCTACATGATCAAGATTTTGACCTGGGGAACGCTCCTTGTCGAACTGGCACTTTGCACTCTAATATGGTGGCGCGTGACTCGATACTATGTGCTTCTTCTTGGACTCTCTCTGCACCTTGGTATCGAATACACGATGAATTTGCCGATGTTCGAATGGCTGTTCATAATCAGCTTCGTTCTCTTCATTTATCCTGAAGACCTGACGCGCTCCTGGAATTTTTTGAAGGGTTGGATTCATAGTCGAATAGTGAAGCCGTACAATCTGGTTTTCGATGGAAACTGCATTATCTGCGTACGCACGGTCGGACTGATTCATCGAATGGACATTTTGTCTCTTGTCTCTATGCATAATCTGCATGACCTCGAGAAAGTCGAGTGGAAGAGCGAGGTCGATCTGAAGCGAGCTCAATCCGAAATCCTCCTGCGCCAAAAACCGGGGGTCTGGCTGGGTGGATTCGAGGCTTTTCGAGCGTTGGCATGGCGACTACCATGGCTTACTGTTATTGCTCCTTTCCTTTACGTGCCTGGCATCGCCCAGCTCGGAGATGCAGTTTACAAGCTAATTTCAGCCAACAGGTACACAATCCTTGGCGGCAAATGCGAGCACAAGTCCTGCTCGATGGTCACGACCTAGGAGGATCTATGGCGAAATACGCAGCGCTCGTCATCGTAATCGTGCTCTATGTCTGGGTGATCATGGTGACGATGCCGTATCGTCGCGAAGTGATCACGGCTCAGGATATGAATGATCACTTCACCAAATTGGAGCGTGAGCTGGCCTACGCGAAGGCTGACTACGACACTGCCAAGGCATCAGATCCAAATTCTGAGAAAACGCTAGCAGCAGCCGAACATCTGGCAATTTGTCATTGGGAAAAGAAAGAGTTCGATCAGGCAGTCATCCTCGTTGACGATGTTCTCAAAAAAAGAAGAGAGATGGATTTAAACTCGTCATACAATGAGAAATTCGTCTCAACCCTACTGCTCTACGGCGGGATTCTTAGAGATGTGGCCAACTGGGATTCGTCAGAAGCGTATTATCTAGAAATTTACGCGTACGACAAAAAGTTTCTCGAGAAATCAGATCCTAATGATCTGAGGCTTGCCCGCGATTTGAACAACCTTGGTCTGCTCACGTATTTAAGAGGAACGAGCCAAACAGATGAGGGCGCCCGCGCCGGATTTTTCAAACAAGCTTGCGACTACCTCAATCAGGCAATCAAAATGTATCAGGTCAAACTGGGAGAAGGCTCACCTTCAGAAGCAATCTCGCTTTGGAACCTCTATTTCGCGGAAAGGGATCAAGGCAACATCAAGGTGGCAAAATCTATAAAGAAACGAGCCGAAGCAATAGACGCTAAACTGAATCGCCCCAAGGCACCGTAAGTAGCATCACGGAACGGTCGGAGGAGCTGGAGCAGCTGGAGCAGCTGGAGCAGCTGGAGCAGCCGGGGCAGGTGGTGCTGGTGCAGGTGCAGGTGGTGGAGCAGGCGGCTTTACTTTAGGAGTGTAAGCCTGGAGCGCGGTTCGAAATGCGTTGTACTCGAACATCGCACCGCTGCCCTCTTTGTCAGGCCACTCCAGCCATCCCACCTCGTTATAGTGTTCGTCGATTACTGGCATCACCTGATGATCGATAAGAAGATTGCCGATGCTGTCTCTCTCAAGCAAGATCAACTTAGGCCTTCCTTCAACGATATCCTTGATGAGCTGTTGATACATTTTGTCTCGTTTTGGAATCCACTGAGCCTGCTCTGCCGGCTTATCGTCGGTGAGTTGCCTGCACATTCTGAGACAAAAGGCGGTCATGATATGACAGCCAGGCGTGCGGTTGAGTTGAAGAATGAGCGGATAGGCAGGTCGAACGCGATCGTTGAGAATAATTACTTTGTCTCCCGGCTCGGTATACTTTTCGACAGCCGTTGCGAAACTGGATTGTTCATTGAAATACGAGGATCCGATGTAACCCAGCTTATCGAGATTTATTACGGTTTGATTGCGTGTCACCCAACGCACTAAGAACCCGACGATAATCAGAGCGCTGACAATGGCGATGGTCTTGACTTTGACAATATCGGTTTTCAACTTGAAATTCTTGATCGCGTAGTTGGCGACAACCGATGCCACGAGCACAAGCGCAAGAGCCGCTCCATAAGTCATGGGCAAGAGCTGATAGGTAAAGGTTCGCCCCTCTAGCACCATCATTCCGAATCCAATACTTGCCAGCCCAAGACATGGCGAAATCAGCGAACACCAACGCCTGAGGCCAAATGCAATGGTGGCGCTTACGACCATCAGATAAACCAGATCACGTCTATCCGGTGTCTTGAACATGTATCCCAAGCGCCCATCCCACAACTTATAGTCAATCAACTGCATGGGAACAGCCCAGGCGAAATACTGTTCGCAATACTCGACACCAAAGAGGAAAAAATGAAGCAAGAACACAAGCAGAGTCACTCCCAATGCCACCATTTCGATAGCGGCAAACGGCTTGAATCG
>CAZISK010000820.1:0-4130 GCA_964541355.1 uncultured Candidatus Obscuribacterales bacterium | reverse complement strand
TGAGCGCTTCATACACAGCTCTTTTAAAGAAAAAACGATAGCCAAACTCCCGAATGAATGTCCCATCAGTATCACTTCATTGAACGCAGGAGCGAGTGCCTCAACCGCAATCAACGGCTCTATGAGCCAGTCTTTGATAGTGTATGCATTTAGATCGCCAAGCGCACTCTGACCATCCTGTTTCGCCTTGTTCTGTCGGGGAGCACAACAGATGTAATAGTCGGAGTGGGCACCTGTGAGCAACGATCCATTGTGCCTGACCGTGAAGACGGCGTAGCCTGAAGCAAGAAAAGCGGGCAATCGGTGCGTCTCGAAGTCGGTAGAGCTACCGCCAGGAAAGCCGGGTTCAAAGATAACGAGACGGGTAGTTCTTTGAGCCGGCAGATGGAGCTTCCCTTCTATCGACCCGTTGGCGGTCGTCAGCTTTGCCCACCAGGCTTTGCCGTCATCGGAAAGGGGCATTAACCCGTGAGAATCGATACCAAGATGTTCGTATCCGCTAAGCGAAATAGACAATTTTTCCAGTGTGCTCATAGTCGTTTACAGTAAGGGCGCAGACTCAATAGTACAGCACTTTTAGCAGTTTACAGTGAACGGTTTCTTATCACTTTTCTATTACTTTTGGTCAACATACTAGCCGAGTGCTGGCATGCGAGAGCCCCATGAATGGTGCTCCGTATCCAGCTTTTCCCATCAGGAGGTTACGATGGTTAATGAATTTTTTGATGTAAAAGCAGCCGAGGGCTCTAAGTCAGACAACAAGGATACAAGCTCATCCCCGTTTACAGATTACTTATTCGGTCCGGCGATCAAGACTGTGATCAACAGCGCCAAAACGGCGGCTAACGCACTTCCGCCCAATACAGCCGAAGCGCTTGTCTATCCTCTGGCGGCAGAGCATGCAATCAAGAAGGTCGGTGGACCCGACATAACAACGACCCGCCGTGAACACCGGAAAGAGAATCCAAAAACCGCATTGGTTGAAGGAATGGTCTCTCCGCATCTCGTAACGGGCGATGCAATGTTCAGAAAGTACATTCTCGGCAAGTAACAGTAATTCGATAGCTTCCCTCAAGCTCCCTCAGTCCGCAACAACAAGCACTAAGTTGGTTAAAAAATCAACTCAGCATTCCAACTCGAAGCCATCTCTCACGTAAGTGCACCCCAGAGAAACGAGCAAACCATGTATCAGCCGGATGTAGCTTCGCCTTAGCCCCCACGAGCGCCGCGCTCTTTGAGGCAAGCTACAGGAGCTGACAGGATTGGGCTTCTCGCTTCAGAGGTATAGAATCCATGCGATGAATCAAGTTGTATTAGCAGCTATAGCCGTTGTATTGACGCTCCTGGCATTTGCGTCTATTCCGGATAGAGCCGATTATTACAACTCGAGACGGCGAGTGTGCGACACACGAACCCAAGTCGAATCACTCCAGGACAAAGGAGAGTGGCAAAAAGCAGCCGATGTTTGCACAAGAGCGCTTCAGAGCAGTGATCGCAAGGATCTCTATCGAGTCTCTATTCTTCTTGATCTTGCCAGGATGCAGGCTGAGGCAAATCTCCCGGAAAAGGCGATCGCAAACGCGGAAGAGGCAATCAAAGTATTGAAGTCTTTGCCGATCTGTGACAAACACGCTTACGTCAACGAATTCTTGAGAGCACATGCGCTGGCAGCGCATTTGTATAGAACTCAAAACAAACCGAAGCAAGCAACGAGAATACTAGATGATGCGCAAGAGCTCGTTTCTAGCCGATACCGGGAGCCTGGTGGCAATCTCTTCAACTGCCAATTGATGTTTGAAAACGCAATGGCAATAGCGTCAAGCCAACCACAGCAATCGAGACAGCTTCTCGGCCAATGCGTTGTTCTTGCAAACAAGCTTCCAAGCGCACCAAAGCTCTATCTCCATATTGCACAAACGTACGCACAATCTCTTCCGCCAGATCATCCATACCTGATTGAAATGCTCGAATACTGTCGGGCTGATACCGTATCAAGCTGGGGAGTAATCTACCATAAAGGAATTCGGCAGCTCGCAGGTGAGCAGTTCGACGAAGCCATTCGCTTATTTACTCAAGCTCTCCAGGAGCTACCGCAACGCTCACCGACAGATCCCCGCGATGTCCTGTGCCGGAGGGGTTTGGCGGAGTGTCTGTTCCGCCTCGGCAATTATCAAAGCGCGCTTTCGTTGATTGACGACGAGCGCCGACTCAACATTGATTATCCTCTGTCTACAGAGAGGGCATTCTTACTCCACAGATCGGCTCAATGCCAAAGGGAATTGGGACACCCTAAGCAAGCCCTGGCGCTCCTCTTCGAGGAAAGGAAAATTATCGAACCGCTTTTGTCGAAGTCAACTTTGTTTAGAACCAAAATGTGGGAGATGATGGTGGACATCAGCGAAGCGACAGACATACCTTGTCACTTTCAACTTCTCCGTGAGCACTACGATTACATTACATCCAGCAAAGGTACATTGAGCAAGCGCCAGATCGAGAAGATTTGCTCTCTCGGTGTGCGGCTGTGCTCCCACTATAACGAAATCAACGATGCCGAGAGTGTTGAAGCGATTGCCAAACGGACGATTGACTGCGTCGGCTTTCAGTACTCTTCAAGATCCATCCGGCACGACCTCGGAATTATTTACAATGTCAGGGGACACAACCGAGCCGCTAGAAAATTGGGAAAAACGGCTGCTGACGATCTGTGCCAATACATCGACCTCTGCGCTGGAATCGAGAGCCGCAAGACAATGGCCGCTGTGGCGAATTCCGCAGCCTCTCTATACTTAGAGAGCAAAAATTTGGTTGAAGGGATTCGACTTTTGAAAGTTGCCGACAGATATTACGATGATCCGGTTCTAAAGAACCAAATGCAGTCTCTGGTCAAGCAGTTCGAAGCACAACTCAGAGAGTGAGCCTGCTTTCCTGATGGAGTTGACGATGGAGTCACAACGACAATCCGGCACCGCAAGTAGGGTCAAATCATTACTGGACTCACAATCGCTTCTTTCGAGAAGTCTGGCAATAGTCGGATTCCTGGTGGCAATTGAAATCGCTTTCTTCTCCGTACTCATATCCTTACAAGAACAAGCAGAAGAAGAGCTGTCTCGGGAGATAATCGCACGAACAATCGTAGCAGAAACGAATGTCATCACAAGAACACTGTTCCAGACGCTGTCCATTGCTTATCTGTACAAGCGCGTCGGCGACGAGAACTATCGCGAAATCTTCGAGCGGGGCTGTGTGTCCGGTGGAGAACGCCTGCGAACCCTTAAATTGCTTGTTGCTAGCGCTGATTCTTCTGAAGGAGCTCGCAGCGAGATCAACCAGGCGATTGTCGAATCAACTCAGTTCCTCGAGGATCTTCGAGGATTGCTCTATGAGGACATCGAAGCATCCTATGAGTTCATCGGGGACGTGGCCGCCGTCGATCTTTTGAATAGAAAATGCCTGAAGCTGCTGACTCGATTCGAAAGGCTTATTGAAGACCAGGACAAAATCCTACGGGAGACGAGCCAGAGTCACCTGCGCGCAAGGCTGCGGCAATTCATGGGTTTCGGAATCGTCATGAACGTAGCATTGGCGCTTCTGATTATCGTCATCTTCGCCCGCGGTATCACGAAGCGCCTTTCCATCATATTGGACAACACAGCCAGACTGTCCAACAATGAAGAGCTCAACACCCCGATTGGGGGACGCGATGAAATCGCGAAGCTTGATAGTCAGTTCCATCAGATGGCGGAAAAACTAGCTGAGCTCGATGAGCTGAGACGAACCTTCGTAGCCATGTACAGCCACGATCTGCGCAGCCCGATCTCTTCCATTCGGGCGACCCTTTCGCTTTTGACGACAGGGGTGTGGGGCCCCCTGACCCCCAAAGCCGTGGATCAGGTAGGAAGAGCAGACAGAGCCTGCGATGAGGCTGTTCGAATGCTTACCAGCATGCTCGACTATGAGAAATTGCGCTCCGGCACACTAGAAATGGAGTTTGCGCCAACCAATTTGCGCGACATGGTCGAAAGAGCAATAGCCTCTCTGGAAGGGATTTTGATGCAGCGACAGGTAGCAGCAAAGCTCGACGCAGATGAAGATATCGAAATCATCGCGGACGAGAACTGGCTCGTGCAGAC
>CAZISK010000819.1:0-4134 GCA_964541355.1 uncultured Candidatus Obscuribacterales bacterium | reverse complement strand
ATGTCTCGCTCCTCAACCGAAGCGGCTCGCGACCAACCCGGTCCGAGCCACTCGGTTCATGCTGTCGTGCTACGTTATTATATAGTATCATTTTTGGGAAGCAAAACCGAATGGAAGCCTCTGTCGAGAGCCTCCCTTCGGTTTTGCTGCTACCGTGCAGGCGACATCACGGCAAGCGGAACATCACGGCACATCGGCTTACGGACGGCGGGTGTCGTAACGGATCACGCACCACGAACGCCCGTTCTTGCCGACCGTAACCTTGCCCTGGTAGTTGCGCGGCAGGCCGGACTGCTTGTCCTTGTTCGGGTGCTCGGACTCGACGATGTAGTCGCCCTCCGGCAGGTCGATAGAGAACTTGCCTTGCTGGTCGCTCGTCGTCCGCCCAGCCTCCTTGTTGTTGGCGTCCTTGAAGATGATGGTGGCATTGGCGACCGGAGCGTAGTTGGCAATGCGCTTGCCAGGGATGTTCGGCGGGTTGCCCATGATCGGGCCTTCGATCGTCGTACCGATGACGCCCGCCTTCTTGATCGCCGGCTTGCCAGGCTGCTGCTTGGGCTTGGGCGCCGGAGCTGGCGGAGGCGCGGTCACTTCGACCGGAATGGTCTCGAGGCGGGGCTTGGTGGCGAGACCCGTGTTCGGGAAGGCGAGCTTGAGTTCGCCCTTTCCTTCGCGCGTAGCCTCGAAGATGTACATCTCGACGTTCGGCAGCTTGTGCGGAACATCCTTGAGCAGGCCGCCCTTGCCGTCGGTCTCCTTCGCCTCGACCTTGGCCTTGTCGTTGAACAGAACGACCTTCTGACCGACCGTGAGCTGGATCTTCTGCGGCAGCGCCTTGCTCAGGTCAACCTGCACGGCTGCTTTCGGTCGCGGCAGCGGCAGCGGCTTCAAGCCCTTGCCGTGATGCTGGTTGGGCGCGGGGGCAGGCGGCGGAGCGATCACTTCGACCGGAATGGTCTCAGTGTGAATCACGGTGAGCTTGCCCTGGTTCGGGAAAGTGACCTTGAGTTCGCCTTTGCCTTCGCGCGTGGCCTCGAAGATGATGATCTCCGCGTCCTTCCTCGCCGGGCGCGGCTGGAGCAGCTTGCCCTTACCGTCGGTATCCTTCACTTCGGTCTTGAGAGTCGCGCCGTTGACCAGCACTACACGCTGACCGACGCTGAGCTGAAGCTGCTTCGGAAGCGGCTTGCTGAGGTCGACCTTGACAGGAGCCTGCGGCCGCGGGAGCGGCTGGACGGCCGGTCCCTTGTGAGCCGGACGCGGCGGGTACATGACGTTGACGGTGATCTTATCGACCTGTGCGCCGTTGGTCACCGTGATTTCGCCGGACCCGACTCGCACCGTGCGGTAGTAGGCCGTGACCTTGGCCTGGACGAACTGCTCCTTGAAGATCTGTCCCTTTCCGTCGGTCTCGGCGGCCGTGATCTTGCTCGTGCCGTTCTCGAAGATGATGCTGCGACCGACGGTGATGTCGATGGTCTTGGGGAGCGGCTTGCTCAGGTCAATGACAGTCGGTTGGCGCAGATTCGTCGGAGCGACCTTGGGCACCGCGGGTGGGTTCTGTTGCGCCTGGATGTCCGCGGCACTGAAAGCGCTGGCGACGACTGCCAGAGCGGCGATTGCGAGCTGTTTCATTTCTCGTTCTCGTAGGTTTTTGGTTTGATACAACCCGACCAACACAGTCGGGTTAAGATCTACACTCTCAACAAGCGGATTACAACACGAGACGAGCGATCTGTCTTCGGCAATTCAAATGGGCGGTTTTACTTGAAGATTCTCGGGTTGTTTCCTGACTTGTAGAGATGAAAGCGATGCCACCACACTAACCAAATTGCACTGATTGAAATCGAATTTATAGAGAAATTTCCTTCGTTCCTTTGGAAAGAAATCGTTAAGAGTGCCGCAATTCACCATTTGGCCATCTCCAATCAAAAAATACTGATATTTCAAAGTCTCACAAGTTAATTTCAAAAGCCGCAACAGGCGCCCGCCCTTGTCAAGAACAAAAGAATACTAATTGCCATAGTAACTGTCGCGAGGAGAAGTAAATGGTTAGTAGCGGACGTGCTTAACGCCTGCGCTTGCAGCCACTTGGCGAATCTGCTTACTTATTGCACCATGTTCCGCAAACGGTCTCCAGGAGACAGACTTGAACGTCTTGGAGTGAATGCTTACAGGAGAAGAGGCAAATGGGTAATGGCTAATAGCGGACGTGCTTGCTAGCCTGCTTTTTGCTCTTTCGACACCAGTACCGAAATCAGGACGCGGAGATCATTGGACCTCCGCGTCCTGATCAGAATTCACGATCTGGCTGGAGAAACTGTCGGTTCAGTCCCACCAGAGACCCTGGTCCAAAAGAGCGTTCCTCTCGTCGCGAGCACGACGCTCGCCGGGGGTCAGACCGGCGGTGTGATAGGCCGGGAGCATCGCGGGGCCGCCCATAAGGTCGGCCACCGTTATCACTCTGGTCTGCTCGACAGGTGGTTGCTCCTGCACCACATCCGGTGCCTCATCGGTCACCGGAACAACCTTCCTTCTGCGGGAAGACATCGGATTTCTCATTTCTCTTGAGTTACTTGGGCTCGTCCTTCGGAGCGGCAGACGCCTGCCGTCGATTGAACGCGTCTTGATCCGCGCTCGTCAGAACACGCCAGGCCGGATCCTTGAGGAACCGGATTGGCAGAAGCGGGTTGGCTTCGCCACAGATGCCGAACGCGCCGGTTCCGTATTCGCCGACCGGCATTCCGACCTCCTCGGCGATGAGCAAGTTGTGAGCCATGCAGGTGTATCGATTGGCACGCTTGCGACCCCACCACTTGCCGATCCCGTCGTAACCGGTGGACATCGCTTTGGCCACAAGCCATGCGCTGATCTGAGCCGGTACGAAGAACAACGTGAACCACCACTTGCGCGACTCGTTCTCTTCATCACGCCACTTCTTGTTGGCATCCTTGGTCTTTTTGGCAAGCTCCCAACCTCGAGCGCTCTGAGTGGCAGTCGGGGAGACTGTTGGCACGAGCACGATGTAGTTTTCCTCGTTCTTGCGCTCCGTGGCGATGAAAGCACGCAGCGTATGCAGAACCACACCTTTCTCGATATAGGAGCTCGCCACCCAGAGCTTGCCGTCAGGGTCTTTCACCACCAGCTCCGAGTGACCGATGCTGTTCTTGGCGCGGCGGGCCATTCGCCCATCCGTAGCCACTAGCGCGAACTCGGGAATCACATCGATCGGCGGATTGACCCAGACATCCTTCCGCAGGTAGCCTGCGCCAACCTGGACATAATCCTCCCCAGCCAGCCGGTAACGCCAATTGACGAACCACCAGCCGGCAAGGCTGAGGCTCGCAAGGCCGGCGCTCAACCAGCTCGGGTAGATCATGAGCGCCAGAGCGCACAGAAGCATGCCGATGACCGCCGGAACCTGCACCTGACGACGCATGAGCCGGTCTTCATATCTCGAGAGCAGCTCTTTCAACTGCACCAGGGTTAGAAGAAGCCAGCCCACCGAGATGAGTGCGAAGCTCAGCGAAGCAGAGATCGGCATCGCACCACAGATGGTGACGACGAGAAGGACGATTAATGCGACATGAGTCGAACTCACAAAAAACTTTTGGAGTCGATACAACATTCGGTCTCCTTTCAACGACTTACGTCCGCTGCAACTCGAGCGCGAGATGCGGCGTCGTGATTATCCACAATCCGGTAGCCGTGCGGCATAAGCCGACCGACCGCCGAAAGACAGAAACAGAAAAGACGCGCGGTGTTACATGGAAGCACCTCTTTTTTGAGAAAAAAGGAAAGATAAAAGACTGATACAAGCCTACATTTCGGTAACGATTGCCAGTCAACTATCTTGTCTCGACGCTTAATCTCGAAAGACTCCTTAGTTCATGTACCTAATTGCGCATTCCACAAGGTGTTTCAAACTAAAGATTGATATCAACTTGAACGGGTTCTTATCTGATCAGTTAAGCGATGGCTTTCATACACGATATTGAAAAACTCAGATTGAAACCTCAGGTCTCAAGTCAAATATCGCAAGCACCCTGAGCTCATCACTAGGAGAAACAGCGCGCCAGTATGGCTTTTGGTCAAGGTCAGGATTCGGTCAGGATTGGCGATTACACTCTTAGC
>CAZISK010000818.1:0-4156 GCA_964541355.1 uncultured Candidatus Obscuribacterales bacterium | reverse complement strand
CCTTTGGTGTCAACGACCTATGTTCGCATATCTCGCGCAGCAATCCTGTTCTGGGCAGGCGAATTCTTCGATTTCTCTCCTTTGGTAACGCCAATTCTCTTCGTACGCTGGCATGGCTGCATATCGATACCGGTGACTACGCCAAGGCCGAGAAGATCGTTAGCAGTGCTGTTGCCGGTATCGATCCGAAGCGAAAGTTGCGCGATTATGTGTTGATGCACGCTTTCTTAGCCAATCTTCGGGCACACGTTGGGCGAATGGTCGACGCTGAGAAGCTTATACGCGAAGTTCTCAATGCTGCCGAGTCACATGACAAAGAGCTTGGGACCGATGGCTCTGCCTTCTTGCTGGCCGACACTCTGAACTACGCGGCCTTGCTTTGCGATCAGCGTGACAAGATTCAAGACGCCCTCGCATTAGCCAGGAGAGCGGTTTCTCTTCTTTGTGCACACAAGAAGCCACCACCAGCGGTTACGCTCACCGCGCTTTCGAACGCCGGCTATCTCTGCAACATTGTTGGCGAATACCAGGAAGCGATGGTGTATCTGACGAAAGCCAATGAGTTGGCTTCGAAGACTATGATCGCGCGAGACGGGCAAGCTGCCTTCATATTGTCCAACCTGGCTATTGCCAATCTTGGAATCGGGCGCGTAACCAAGTGTAAGCGCTTCCTGCACGAGGCTGAGACGAAGGCTTTGATGCCATTGGGTTTATCCGAGAGACCACACTTGTATCAATGCTTTGCCATCTATCACTTTGCTAACTCGCGCCTTGAAGAAGCTCTACAATCATATGAAAAGGCGATTGAATATTGTGGACAGCAGAATCCGAAAGACAGTGTCTTACTGCTCCGCATAATCAAGGAGTATTCCGTCCTATTGCGCGAACTCGGCAAACCGAAGCAGGCCAAAGAAAACGAGCAACTGGTCACGCAAATTCTTACCTCTCTGGAGACGATCAACAAGCAGGCTCCGACGAAAAAGGAGAAAAAGAAGAAGCCGATCGTCGCAGTGCCCGTTAGAAAGTCTCGATTTCCAATCTTTTGGACTGCATTGGCCGGGTTCTGGGGATTTGGTTTGTGGAATGCTGGAGTTCGTCTCGGTGATTTTACCGACTGGTTGTTATTCCTTTCTGGGTGTGTTGTCGTTGTGGTCAAACTTTGCGCTAAGTATGGACCACCAGCGAAGGAGGAGGCGTCGCAGGGCGCTATTGTTGCCGTCGTGTCGCTCATCCCAGGCTTGCGTGCGATTGTGCCGGAGTTGAGCGTTTTACCTAGAAAGACTGCCGGTATTGTAATAGGCACTGCTGTCGGCATTATGGTTTTAGCGAGGGTGACTGCGCCAGCACCAGATACGGTGCCAGCTTTTGGGCTTCTCGGGCAAGAGTATCTTGTGCTTGGCGATACGCTGGTTCGCAAGGAGTCGTTCAACAAAGCTCGCGAAGCTTACGATCACTCATTACAGCTCGGATTTGATGGCTCAGGGCATTTCGCCAAAATCAAGATCAACAGAGACTTGCCTAAATACCAGCAGCCAGAAAAGGCAATAGCGCTCAATATGAAGGCTGTAGAGTTGAATAACAGCAAGGATCAAAAGGCTGCCAAGAAAATCTGGGAGCAATGCATAAAAGACTATCCAAAGTTCGAATTCCCCTATGTTCACCTCGCTGATGGGCTTGTATCGCCGGCTGGAGGCGTAGGCAAGAAGAAGTTGATGAGCCGCCTGAAAGAGAAAAAGGCTGCAGGAGATAAGATCGTTGGATTCGAGCAAAGCAAGAATAAAGGCGACTCAGATTCCGTTAGTAAGGACGAGAGCGCGAAGGAATCTAACTACGAGGTCGACGACCTGGCTACCAACAAATCCGCGATTGCTGACGGGGGCGATGAAGTCGCAATCGATAATTCCAAGAATGGCGATGAAAGTCCAAGCGATTCTCGAAAAGCAAAATTGAGAAAGGCGGAAGCATTGTTAGAATCAGCGCTCCAGATCAACCCTAACTGTGGAGAGGCATTGCAGCGAATGCTTACTATTGAGCCGCAGCTCGGTAAGAAGCAGAAGGCACGAGAGTATCTGCAACGTCTCGTCAATCTTAGTGGCGACACCATGGAAGGCGGGCTATACAATTCGCTGTTGGCACTCGAGAAGAACACTGATGAGTTGACGGAGAAGGCAGCCAAGGAGCGCAGGAAAACGAGAGGGAAGGTCTCTGCCTCGGAAGAAGGCGACCAGGTCGAGAATGAAGGTTCAAATGACGCGACAGATACAAAAGTTGTGAAAACGCGCAAGACATCGGAAGATACTGAGTTGACTAATGACCAGACTGAATCGAAGTCTGTTTTCAGAAGAAGTAACCCATCGGTAGAGAAGTCAGAGAAAGATGGTAAATCGAAGTCTCCTGAGACCGTTGAGACCCCGTCGACGAATCTGAAAAACGTTGAGACTAAATCAAAATCTCCTGATAGTTCAAAAGCTGCTGCTAAGGGTTCGAAGCTATCAGATGATGATCCTGACGACTTCGACGACTAAGAACTGTGAGTAACTTTCTAACATCGCGGTTCGAAGCCGCTTTCTAAGATCGTCTCCACCAACGGAATCGATTTGACGATTTGACCGACTGAGTTGGTCGCGATTCCTTCTACTCCAAATATGGCGGCGCCAGGATTGGCGGATCCTGGCGCGCGGACGTAATCTCAGCGATTTGCTTTCACAAAATGTCTAGGACAGAACCTTCAGAATCGTCGACGCATAAGCGAACGGTTCATCTTCCAGTTCGGGGTCAGGCATTCCCCACTTCTTGCGGTCGCGGCGAATGATCTCCATCTGATCATGGAGCTGCCGAACCGCTTTCTCGTCTTTCAGATGTTCCGGCAAGCGTTGATCACTAAGTGCATTAGCATAGCGCTTCAGCAGGAAATAGAAAGAGACGATATGAGGACTAGATTTGGCGGTCATCTTGTCGAGCTTCAGAGCCAGCGCGTAGAGCTTCAAACCGCGCTTGAATGAATCGAGAGCCTGAACGAGGTCACCCTTCTGCTCGAAGAACGTACCGCGATACCCGTTGAGCCAAGAGTCATGCAATAAGAGTTCCGGACGATTCCAGAAATTCTTACTGTCTTCCAGATCGTACATAACCTGATCAAGCTGAGCCAATCTGCGATTGACTAGGGAAGCATCCTTCACACTTGGTGTATCTACAAGGGTAGTCCTTGCTGTCCGAGCCTGTTTTGGCTTTGCGCTCATTCTAGATAACGTCAGCTTCACGCTGGAGTCATCTATAGAAAGACTATTGGGAACTGCTATGCAAGGATGATTGCATGTGTTTGCAGTCGTCGTTTTGTCGCTGTCGCGCCGGCGCAGCTTCTCAGAAAACGGAAGCTCTGAGACGATCGCATGTTCTGGGACGATAGCAAACTCAGGCGAAGACTGTCGTGAGCTATCAGTGGTGTCCGCTCCATACGGATTGAGCGCAGAAAAGTTAAGAGTCGTCATGGTCCGCCAACCTCCATCTGTGACCCGGATTTCCGGATCTCTTTCTGTTATAGGAACAACCTTTTGACTGAGTGGTTTATTTGAGTATGTCGAAGATTGTAATGCTCCCCTTGACATCTGGTTGATTATTTAAGCATTCCTCAAAGATCAATAGATTTACGGAGTCTGTGGGGGGTCGAACTTGCCAGTGTTCGGAACTTGTCTTTGGATATTAAAGGCGAACTGTGACAAAATCCGGACAACCTTTGGAACTTTTTTTGTCACCTTTTTGGGGACAGCATGTTTCGACAACTCAATTTGCACGATTTCGCCACTGGTAAGAGTGTTGGCTGGTGCACTTCGAGTCGATCGGTTGTTGACCATAATATCAACACTCTTGAACTCGGAAGCCAGGATTTTCACTAGAACATTGCTATCAACTGCACCATTAAAATGAGTAATGTTGGGTTGCCTGTTGCGAAAGCGGTGATAGTCGACCTGCTCTGAAGGTTTGCTTTAAGGACGTTGGTGATACGTCCACCCTTGCCTTCTGGGCGACTCGTCGAATGAAGTATTCGACGCCGACGAGAGCCAGTGAGTGTACGCTTCAGGTTCCATATCGTTGTGATTTGTTTCTTTCATATTGCAGTACTCGTGCCGTTGATGTCGATCGTCTGCAGCAGATATTA
>CAZISK010000817.1:0-4157 GCA_964541355.1 uncultured Candidatus Obscuribacterales bacterium | reverse complement strand
CGTTTCGTCCGATGCAAATAGAATATTGTCGCCATCATCATCGCTGTCATCATTGTTATCATCAGCTTCAGCTGGCTCTTCTACGGCGGGAGGCGGAGCCTTCTCCACCGTTCCACCAGGAGGCGGCGGATCGGCAGACTTCTCTGAGGTGGTACCAGGAGGCGGCGGATCGGCGATTTTCTTGGGAGGATTCGTTGCCTCCATCACCTCAAAAAGAAAGCTTCCAGGACCGGTCGGATCCTGGGTCGTAGTAGTCGTATCATCCGTTGTGTTTGTTGTATCCGGTAGAGGGGGCGCTTTCTTCTGCGCTCCATCTGCTGGAAGATCATTGACTGCCATATTGTGACCTCGCACACCGCAAATAAAAACACCGACTATGTCGTCCCAGTGCCCAGCTTATTAATCATGCCCTGTTTTGTATGTGGGGAAACTACGTAGCAGGGCTGTCAAGTGGCACAGATTTTATCTTTACGGGATTTTGGAAGGGGACAAATGGGGTCTATACGCCACGAAAAAATTCTGGACAAAATGCCCTGCGGGAAACCGGGGGGAGGCCCCCAAGAACCTCAATTTTTCGGGGTTTTCAAAAAGACAGGAACAGCTCGACTCGGAAATTAACCGATATCGGTTTACCTCTGACCGAGGCATTTGTTCAATCCGCGACCTGGAATCTAAACCGATATCGGTTTAGATTCCAGCAGTGGCAAAAGTGGCAGGCTTGAGCGGAATCATCAACCGGCGAAATGCTTCTTACCTTCCGTTAAACCAGGGCTGTCCTCCGCCACCTTAACCGAATGGATGGAGTCTCGGATTTGAGCCAATTTCAGAGCCGATTCGCCTACTTTTTTCCTGCTGCCGCGATGCCCTTTCAACATGTTTCACCTCTCAGTAAAACCAGCTCCTAGATAGAAACAATCGTCACCCCATCGCCGCCCTCATAGATCTCACCCGGACGGAAATTAGCGACATACCGGCAGGTGCGCAGATAATCGCGCACAGCACTTTTCACCGCCCCAGTACCGTGTCCGTGAATAATCATCGCCGGAGTGATTCCTTCCACGCTGAGTTGATCCATGAATTTATCAAGCATCTGCAGCGCCGCATCGACGCGCTCTCCCCTCAAGTCGAGAGTATTGGTCGACGTGCGAATGAATGCATCAAGTGCACGCTCCGTGCTCGCTGGTCGAACGCTTCTTGTGTCCGGTGGTCTTTGCTTTCTTGCAGCAACCTGTTTCCTGGCCTGGCGATTCATGGTGAACGGCTCGAGTTCGGAGACGTTGACTTTGACTCGCATGTGCCCGACCCGGACGGTAGCGTTTGCTCCACTGCCTTCTGCTGGGAGAATGGACTCGACCACACCAACCTGATTGAGCGACAGCACTTTTACTTGTTGCCCTTCCGTAATCGGCTCTGGGGCGGAATCTCTTTTCGGAGACTTGGTCTCCAACCACCCCAGATCTCGTCTTATTAGGGCTAGTTTTTCTCGAGCCTGCTGAGCATTTTTCAAACTGGGAGTGGCCTGAAGTTCTTTCGTCAGAGCCTTGATCTTGGAAAGAGCCTGGTGATACTCCGACTCGAGAATTCCGGCATACTCGAATCGTTTCGTCTCTATTTCGCTCATCGCTTCAGCGCTTTCCCGTTCAAATTCGGAACGTTCACGCTCGAGACTTTGCTCTTTTGCTCGCAGCGATTTTTCATCGTCACTTACGGCTTGTGTTCGGCGCTCGAGCTCCGACATGGCCTGACTTAGCTCTTCCTCCCTTCCCTGAAGCAAGTCTGTAGCACGCTCGACAACCTCAGCATTCAAGCCCAGTCGACGAGCGATGGCGGTTCCCTTAGAACTACCGGCGACACCAAGTCTCAAGCGATAAGTCGGGCTTAGCGTCGTCTCGTCAAATTCCAGGCTGCCGTTGACAAAACCAGGCTCTGAATAGGCCAACACTTTGAGCTCGCCATAGTGAGTGGTAGTAACAGTGATAGCACCCGATTTATTGAGATGCTCCAGGACGGCGCGCGCAAGTGCGGCTCCTTCCTTCGGATCGGTACCTACACCCACTTCATCAAGAAGAATCAATACTTTTTCCTGAGCGTTCTCCACCACCTCGACGATGTTTTGCATGTGCGAAGAAAATGTAGAAAGACTCTGCGTCAGCGACTGCTCGTCTCCAATGTCTGCCCACACGCTTTCGAAGATCGGAAATTTCGAGCCCAGTTTCGCAGGAATGAGTAGACCGGAACGCACCATCAGCGCCACCAGTCCGAGCTGTTTCAACAAGACCGTTTTTCCTCCGGTGTTCGGTCCGGTGATCACTAGAGTCCTCTCTTTTCCACCAAGGCGCACGTCGTTCGACACGACGGATTTAACTTTTTGCAAAAGCAAAAGCGGGTGACTCGCGTTGATCAAAACCAGCGTATCGTCCTCGCTCAACTCCGGCTTCGTGCCTTTGTAATTGAAGGCAAGGCGCGCACGGGCAGCGATTACATCAAGATCGGTGAGCGTTTCGAAACTAGCTGCAATAGCGTGGTGGTGCGTGTGCGCCAGAAGGGAAAGCTCGGCAATCAATCGTTCGATCTCGCGTTCGATGTCTCCCTCTTTTATCCTGATTTTGTTGGTCGGTTCGACAATCGACATCGGTTCGACATAGACCGTCAACCCGGACTGAGAGGAATCATGCACGATACCATCTACGGTACCGCGCTTGGTGACATCCACCGGCAATACGTAGCGACCGCTTCGCTGCGTGTAAATCGGCTCCTGTAGTGCCTTTGATACTGTAGCGGAATGAATGAGCCGGCCCAGTTCATTACGAATCTCACCATGCAGCCTTCTCACGCTGCCTCTCAGATTGCGAAGTTCGCTGCTGGCCTCATCCTTGAATTGCCCCTGATCGTCTATGCAACGCTCGATCTCCCTGCGGAGCTCTTCAACAGGATGAAGATGCTGCGCGTAACTCGACAATCTAGGAAAAGAGTTTTCCTCCAGCAACGACAGCGAACCCTTTACGGTTTTCGCCAGAACAAGCATGTCTTTGACCGCCATCAGATCGAACGGAGAGAGCCGTGCTTGAGCTCCTACGGCTTGCACAGTCTCCCTCAGATCAGGAATCTCGTCTTCGATCAGTTGCGATCGATTGGTAATCATAATCAACGCTTCGTCAGTTTCATCAATCAGACGAGCAACTTCGCGTCTATCGCTCGACCCTTCCAGATCGAGGCAGCGCTCTTTACCCCAGACAGAGCGAGCCTCCAGAGCTAGATACGACAAAAGACGATCCCATTCCAGAGATCGGAGCGATCGGCGTTCAATATTCAAATACGGCTCCATAACAGCATTTCAGAGAGATCTCTATTGAATGAGCTGTTCGGGTTCGAGCTTGCCTTTCTTTCAGCCTTGAGAAATAGCCAATTTAGAACAGAAGAACAGAATTAATTGAGATCTGGAGGGACGGGAGGTTCTGGAAAATTCGGTTCGGCCGAAGAAAGTCTTTCCATGCCAAGATTGCCCATGAGCTTTTTCAGTCTAATTTTCTGAAGCTCATAACAGCGATTATTCCTTTTATGTACTACACCAATTCGCTCAAGCTGCTTAATGGCATCTAAATGGTCTTCAGGAACAGAACCCACATCCACAGAACCTTGCTCACTGAGCCAGCTAATTGTCGGTGAGAGCGTCCCAAGAAGCTTGCGCATCGGTTGTTCAAAAACGGGCATAGCAGTCTCTCCTTTTTCTTGGGGTTAATTTTAACATCTTTGCAACCGAAAAACTCGTTTAGCCTTTTCTATGCACTGTCGCTTCACAAGGCATCTAAAGCACATCCGACACATAGTTGTTTTATGATCAATCACCCCAATAACCGCTGCCAATCAATGTTTCGTTGATATTTCAAAATAACCGTTTAAAAGGTTTACAGAAGTAAAGCCGCGACTCCTTCAATAGGAAGACGCCTGCAACAGTCGTGTTACACGGGCTCAAACACGATGCTATCTTTGTACGCTCGCGAGTAGTCCACATAACTTCGCCAATTCGTAGTCATTTTTGCACGTTCATCCGGACTTAGCGTTCTGACAACCTTTCCTGGTACGCCCATCACAAGGCTGTTTTCGGGAACCACCGTACCGGGTGAAACCAACGCACCGGCTGCAATCAGACTTCCCCT
>CAZISK010000816.1:0-4157 GCA_964541355.1 uncultured Candidatus Obscuribacterales bacterium | reverse complement strand
CACTACTCCTGTCGTAAAGGATCAGGAACATGAATACCAAGAGCCTGCGGAAGGACCTTCGCAGGGTTCTTCTGCCCTACTGGGTCAGTCCCTCCCGGTGGCGCGGGTGGTGCTGGCTAGCTTTGCTGCTTGTCCTCTTGCTGGTGATCAGCTACATCAACATTCGCATAAGCTACGCCGAGCGCTCCGTGTTCACGGCACTGGAGCTGAAGGATGCTGCCATCTTCTGGAGCAATCTCTTCATGTATGCGGCTATTCTCGTGTCCAGCGTACCGATCGTCGGATCTTTCGGTTGGGTGAAGGCAAAACTCGAGCTGGCTTGGCGAGAGTGGCTCACCAAGCACATCATCGACCGGTACCTCGCAAACCGCAATTTCTTCCACGTCTCACCCGACAAGGTCGACAATCCGGATGAGCGTGTTCAGCAGGACGTGACCTACTTCTGCACGGAGGTGATGACAGTCACCATGGCCGTGCTCGACAGTGGTCTGGCATTCCTCGCCTTCGTGACCATTCTGTATCTGATTTCGCCGACACTCCTGGTGGTGGCGATCGGATACTCCATACTGGGCACGCTCGTCACCGTCTTGTTCGGGCGGCGGCTGATCGGCATGCATTACGAACAGCAAAAGCTCGAGGCTGAGTTCCGCTACAATCTCGTGTATCTGCGCGACAACGCAGAGCCAATCGCCTTGTACAATGCGGCGGAGAGAGAAAAGTCCGAGCTGAATAGCAGACTTTCCGCGCTCCTCCGTAACATGAACTCAATTGCGAGCTGGCAGCGCAACCTGACGCTGTTCAAGACGTCCTACGACTATAGCCTGCTCATCATCCCCGCGTTAATCTCGGCTCCGCTTTATCTAAGTGGACAAATTCAGCTGGGCATGATGGTGCAAGCGGGCACCGCTTTTGGTCGCGTCATCGGCGCACTTTCAGTCGTGATCGTGCAATACCAAACCTTTGCTAGATTGGCTGCTATCACCAGTCGTCTATCCGATTTCATCGGTGTCCTCGAGGACCTGGAGAACGGAGCGGAGAAGGGTGCGATAGTGACCGAGAAGGCACCGGTTTTGAGTGTGAAAAGCCTCTCCGTGGTGACGCGAGACGGTAGACGCACACTGGTCAAAGACCTCAGCTTTGAAGTCAAAGCCGGTCAGCGACTACTGATTACTGGTCCGAGCGGAGTCGGCAAGAGCTCTCTCATTCGAGCTCTCGTCGGGCTCTGGACCAAGGGTGACGGTGTGATCGGACGGCCGGGTTTGGAGGATATGTTGGTTCTTCCCCAGACACCGTACCTGACACTCGGCTCTCTGCGTGATCAACTCACGTACCCGAAGGAGATCAAGGATGCACACATGTTCGACGATGCCCGCATGCGTGCGGTTCTCGAACTGGTGAATCTTGGAAAGCTGGAAGAGAATGTTGGCGGAATGGGCGCCGTCCACCGGTACAACCAGATGTTGTCACACGGTGAGCGGCAGCGCATCGCCTTCGCTCGTATGCTGTACAACGTGCCGAAGCTCACCTTCCTGGATGAGGCGACAAGCGCGCTTGATCACGACAACGAGATGTTGATGTACCAGCTGGTCAAAGTCAGCGGTGCTACAATCGTGTCCGTGGCACATCGTGAGGAGCTTCTGCAGTTCCACGACACAGTGCTCGAACTTCTGCCCGAAGGCGGTTGGCGACTGGTTCCGGTGAATGAGTACAAGAAGGACTAGCCGCCAACGACCTGGGTTAATGAGGGTTGCGCTCACGCTGAGCGCAACTCTCTTTCTCATTGCTTCAGAACCAACAACTTCAACGCTTGCTCACACTAGAGCAGGAAAGGTTGGAATGAACGCCTGTGCCCGAAAGTCAGGACGCCATGCGATCCTGCGCGGCCCGATTAATATGCGCTCGCACGCTCGAATGCTCGGTCGAGTGGAAAAAGCGCATTTCAAATACTTCCAGATCAACCAGGATCCTGCTCTCGGACTGGTTCTGGATAAAGATGACAGGCTCGCTCCCGCCAGCATAGCTGCTGTCGGTTTTTCGCTTGCCGGTCATGCCTGCGCTGTGAAGCGCGGCTGGATATCCCGCAAGGCCGCTCTCGCATATTGCGTGAAGACGCTCAATGCGCTCTTGGCTGCCCCACAGGGACCACAGAAGGAAGGTACAAGCGGCTACCGAGGCTTCTTCTACCACTTCCTCGATCCCGCAACGGGACTCAGGGCAACTAGCCCGAAGTTTTGGAATTCCGAGCTGTCGAGCATCGACACCGCCCTTCTCATGGCCGGTGTGCTCTTCGTGAGGAATTACTTCAACGGCCCTGACCTTGACGAAGTTCGAGTTCGCAATCTGGCCGATAAGCTCTATGAGCGGGTCGAGTGGGACTGGCTCGTCCGCGAGGACAAGCTCATTCTGCACGGCTGGACGCCAGAGAACGGTTTGATCCAGCATGTCTACAAGGGCTACAACGAGGCTCTCCTTCTTTACGTGCTGGCTCTGGGCTCGCCCAGTCACCCGGCGCCGGAAGGTGCATGGCAAGCCTATCTTGGCAGCGCTACGCTTGATCGAGCCTACGGGGTCGATTACGTACGAATGCCTGGCGAGCCCTTGTTCTGCTACCAGTACCCGCACGTCTGGATCGACTTTCGCGGTATCAGGGACTTTGTCTCAGATCGGGTTGGTTTCGACTGGTACGAAAACTCGCGGCGGATGTCGCTTGTTCATTACCGTTACGCCCAGGACAACCCGAGAAAATTCCGCGGGTACGGCGGTTTCGATTGGGGTTTGACTGCGTGCGTCGGTCCCGGCTCATTGACAAAGATTGTCGATGGAACCGAGATCAACTTTCGTGAGTACTCCGAGCGAGGCTGTCCGGACGGTTTTGATGACGGTACCATCGCGCCGACAGCGGCGATTTCGTCAATTCCTTTTGTGCCGGAAATCGCGATTCCGACTATCAGGTATTGGCTCAAGGAGCGGCCGGAGCTGTTTTCCGAGAACGGCGGCTTTGCTGACGCCTTCAATCCTTCCTTCGACCTGACGAAGCGCGATGGTTGGATCTGCCGGCACCGGCTCGGCATCGACCAGGGCCCGATTTTGTTGATGCTGGAAAACTGGCGCTCCGGCCTGGTGTGGTCGGTCATGCGCAAAGACATCTCGCTCAGGAACGGTCTTCTCAAGGCCGGCTTCCATGGCGGATGGCTTCAGAACTGAGGAGTCTGACATGATAGCCACACAGAAGGGGCAGCCCGCGCGGCGGCTCCCGCGAGCGCGCAAGTACGGGCTGCCCCCCGAGTTTACCTTCGGTGCCGCCACCTCTGCCTTCCAGGTGGAGGGGGCGACCGAAGTAGACGGGCGCGGCCCGTCAATTTGGGAGCCGTTTCTGCGAAGGCCGAACGACCCTCCGTATGACAGTGGAGACGTCACCTGTCAACACTACCACCGCTATCGAGAAGATGTCGCCATCATGAAGGCTCTCGGGCTTCAGGCGTATCGCTTCTCTATAGCGTGGCCGCGTGTTATGCCGGAAGGATTCGGCAGGGTAAATCAGGCGGGACTTGATTTCTACGATCGACTTGTCGACGAGTTGATGGAGGTGGGTATCGAGCCGTACGCCACGCTCTACCACTGGGACCTGCCGCTGGCCCTGCAGTCTCGGTGCTATGGTTGGTACGGACGAGAGACCGCGCTGCGTTTTGCCGACTACTCGACTGTAGTCGTGAAGCGCCTGTCGGATAGGGTCAAGAAATGGTCAACGCTCAACGAGCCCGAAGTGATCATCGCTGGTTACAGCGGCAGCGACATGGCACCAGCCATGAATCTGCCGGATTGCGCCTATCGCGTCGGACACCATCTCTTGCTCGGACACGCTTTGTCCATGCAGTCCATGCGAGCCAGTTGTTCTGGTATCGAGGGCGGTATCGTGCTCAATCTCGTGCCGATCTATTCGGTCGACGAAGATGCTACGGATGCCGCGAGAAATCGTTGGATGGGAAGTTATGCCTGGTACCTGGAAGCGCTCCTCAAAGGGCACTATCCTGATCAGGTCCTGGCTGCCCTTTCGAAGCATGACCTGGTCGAGCCGCTCGATATGAGCCTGATCGCTCAGCGATTGGACTTTCTCGGGATTAACTTCTACACGCGCTTCTTGGTCGATAAGCAAGGGG
>CAZISK010000815.1:0-4161 GCA_964541355.1 uncultured Candidatus Obscuribacterales bacterium | reverse complement strand
CTGGTCTACTAATAAAAGGAGGAATTGATGTTCTCTTTCCTAATATCGGCTTATGTCACCATAATCACGGTTCTCTTCATACTCGACGTCAAAAATGGTCTATCTGATGCGGCTCAACGCAAGCCTGCAGTCCGAAGCGGATTGCAGATCCTCGGGGCATCGATCAAACAATTGTTCGAAGGCTTCGTTCATGCAAGGCGTGAGCGCGCCAGGCTGGCTTATGCAACCTGCACTCACGATCGTGGCGACGCGCTCGTATCAGGCGCTGGAAAAGCCATTGCAATGAAGTAAGTGGATGTCTAGCGCCTGCGAAAAATACCGCGGCGACGGTGGTTTGTGTTGCAGTCGAAGTTGTTGGTCTGACGCGGAGCTGACGGTTCGGCCTTTGGTTTCACTTGATCGATTGCCGGCTTTGGATCCGAAATGACCTTGTCGGTTGGCGGCACGGTTGGTCGATCCGCGACTTTTGGCGCCTCTCCGGTTGCTGGCTTGTCCGTGTTCGCTGGAACTACTTGTTTGGGTTGGTCCGGCTTTACGTCGCCTGGTTGCGCAGGTGGTTTCGTTCCATCAGAAGGCATCGCCTTTGGTGGCGCTACAGCCTCCTTCGGTTGTGCTGGGGCAGCGTCTTTTGGTTTTGCTTCGGGCGTTTTTGGTGTCAATGGAATTTCAAAGAGATCTTTCTTACCGTGGAACTCGACCTTGATTACCGGCTTACCATTTTTGTCGACGCCATTCGAGAGTTTTGATACGGAGGTTCTACTCTCCAGCGCGCTACCTAACTGTAATCCGACCACCAGGTCGCCTTCTTTGAAGCTCACTCCATCAGGGCCTTTGGTGAAGTTGACTTTGTCGTTGAGGTAAAGCTTTGTCTTTATTCCAGGTATGTCGCCGCCTAAGTCAAACTGTTTTTGTTTTGTATCAAAGCTGCCTTCGAACACTCCTGGCGATTTCTGCACAAGAGAGATCTGGTCCAAACTTTCATTGAAGGTCTTGAGTCCGCCTAATACATTCTTCTTCAGCTCTGGTTGCGTCAAGAGACGACCCGACATGCTGTTAGCATCGAAGTTGCGTGCATCAAGGGTGAGGTTGGTTCGATCGGACTGTACGTGCATCTGGTTGTTGGCTGTATCCCAAGTCATTCCTTTTGTGGAGGTGACAGTGCTGCCGATGTTTTTCGTTCGTCCGAAAATACCTCTCCTGCTCAGCGACGCTTCCCCATTGAAGCCGTGCATGTGCGACACGCTGACCCTGTTATCGCAGATGCTTAGCTGACCATCAAAATTGTTGACCACGCTGCCTTTTGGCGTCGCGCTTACTCGACCGAGTGGGCCGAATCCGCCGACGGAAACATTTGGTGGTTCCATGTAGACATTATTGAGGTTGCCTCTAACGTCGAATGAGTTGGGACCGGTTCTCGTTAGCGCCAGCGCTCTCACGTCTTTCAGATAGCTCGTACTGTCGGGATTGACTACATCCTTGAGGAATGACATCAGCTTGTCACCCGGCTTGGCCGGGTCTTTTGCTTTGGGCGCTTCGACCACCTCACCATTCTTGCCGGTTTCGTCGAATTTTACCTGGGAAACTTTCGGACTGTCGCCCTCTCGCACTTTGATATTGGTATCGTCTTTGGTGAACTGTCCCTGATTGTACTTGCTGCTTCTCGTGACTTTGGTATTGTCCGACAACGTTGTAGTTGTCTCTATCCGTTGGAGACGATTGTAGTTATCATAGGTTGGTTTCGTTTTTGTGAGGCTGCCATCAATCTCCGTCGAGATCAAAGAACCTCTGTTATTTCCAGACGTGATCAGGTTGTGGAAGCCATTCGCATCGAAGACCGGTTTTCCCGTCCATTGCGCGGCGCCAGCACCGGCGTAGTCAGAATATATTGTTTCTGCCTTGTTGGTGCTGCGCCACCGCGCGATACCGTTGGTATCTGCTCCCGACATTCTTCTGTGCTTTTGCTCACCTGTCACATAGCTGTTTACGTCTCCGTTCTTGTCGTACGTAATATCGCTGTATGTGAGCCCTTTCGGATTTTGCTTCGATGGTGCTGTGGTCAGCTCAGAGATCTTTCCATCCGTCACTGTGTACGACGAGCCGTCCGGATTTTTGTGTGTATACTTTGCTGGATTATCACCTTCTTGAGGTGGAGCAGCCTTGGCAGGCTCCATCTTCTTCCACTGCTTGAGGTATTGTTCGTCGTGGGCATCAATGTGTTGTTTCCCACGTTCTGCATTCGCTACGATTCGTTGCGCTTCCTTGTCACCGCCGATACCGAGAAAACTTGCCAGATTGGAAGCCAAGTCTTCCGCCATGGCGATGGTGTTTGCATCGGTTGCCGCTTTGAGGATTGCATCCGGAGCGGCTTTGGTAGTCTCCACGATCAAGTTGGGCAAGTCTACCACTGCTTTTTGAATCTTTTGTGTCAGCCAGTCGCTGCCACCTTTTGAAGTCTTGTCGGCGTCAGCTCCTGCCTGCTTGTCGCCGTCGGCTTCTGCCGGTTTATCGCCGTTGGCTCCTGCTGCCGGTTCATCCCCGTCGGCTCCTGCAGCTGGCTTATCGCCGGCAGGCTTTGCTTTTGGGCCATTTGGAAAGATGCCGTCAAGATTGATATTGCTCAAATCGAGCTCTGTTGGATAATCAATTGAACCATCGCCCCAGCGGACGCTGCTTCGACCCAAGAGCCCTTCCGTCACCGATTTTCCTGTCGATGCTGGCTTTTCCGCTGCCGGCGTGGAGGGGTCATCAGATACGGTGCCCGTATCATTCGAACTCTTGACGCCACTAGCTGCGCCATCAGACCCCTTACCGGAGTCTTTGTCCGGTCGCGCAGAATCGTCATCGGCGTGGACCGTTGAGACGCCGCCGGTGAATGTAGGCAATTCCAGCAATGAATACCGCTCGTTTGCCGCAGAGCTGTCTGTTTGTCTTTCTAATACCATGTTTTAAGGCTGGCTCCCCAGCAAGCCCGACATACCGCACTATGGATATTATGGGCAAAGTGTGACAATTTGGTATCTGTCCGGTATGTGCCGGGTTGCGAAATTATATCAGATGGATGATCTTCTCAACGCAGAGAGACCGGGCCAGCTGGGACTATAGAGTACCGGAATAGGTTGATTTTTCACGTACTGCTTTTGGGCGAACTCTTCCGCCAACTTGCGATCAATGCATGTCTTGACGCTGTGTTCTCCCGTGTACGTCTTATCGTTAATGGTGTACTCATACTTTACGTTCACAACGAAAAATGATCCATGGAATGCAGTGTCGTGATCATGCACTTTGCTCTCAATGATCCTCGTCTCTATCACTCGGCCGCTAGTTTCCGGCCAATCGTGATGGTCCAGGGTTTGATAACAAAAGAAAGCGATCGCCAGCGACAGTAGCAATGCAAGCGTTCCTGAATACGAACTCGATATTGTAGATCTTCTGGCCATTCTTAAGTCCATTGGAACGACTATAATATCTTAGCTTCTTGTGAAACTGATCGATGTGGAGACGAAAATGCCTGGCGAAGGCTTGTTTAACATGCCCCCTCTCAGCGATATGGTGGCGGTGACCATTGGTGGTTCTATAGGTTCGTTGTCCCGATTTCTTTGTAATCACCTCTTCGCGCAACTTCTCGGCACGACATTCCCATGGGGAACTCTGGTGGTTAACGTCGCTGGAAGTATGCTTATTGGTTTTGTTTTGACACTGGCGAGTAATAAGCCTGGATCGATAGATCCCACGGTTCGATTTTTTCTTACGAGCGGATTCGCTGGAGGATTTACCACGTTCAGCGCACTCGCCTATGAGAGCTTCTATCTATTTCAGAAAGGTGAAGTGTGGCTAGCGGTAGCGAATGTTGGCAGTAACCTGGTTATCGGTTTTGCCGCAGTCTTGTTGGGGGTGGTCGTCGCGAAGCTGATTTAGCGACAATAATTCGGATCAACTCTGTATGTCCTCAGGTGGGTAATGGAAGAAACATTTAAAATGAAGCGCTTGATGATCTTTATAGATGAAACTGATCGCTGGCAAAAAGGAAGCCTGAGTTCTGCGCTTGTAGAACGAATGAAAAAAGAAGGATGTGCGGGCGCCACCGTAATCAAAGGGGCCACTGGGTTCGGTGTGCACAAAAGCATTCACACCTCTTCGATAATGGATCTCTCCAGTTCTCTG
>CAZISK010000814.1:0-4164 GCA_964541355.1 uncultured Candidatus Obscuribacterales bacterium | reverse complement strand
GATGCTTCATATGCCCTCAGGGGGATCAATGATGCCAGATCGATCTCAAAACTGATCGAAAGTGACAAAAAGAATCCGATGAAACATTTTGAGATTTTGCGCTCGCTATCAAAGAATCGCCCGGCTGATCAAAAGTTGGTCAGTCAACTCAACTCCTCCAACCCGGAGATTCGTTGGCGCGCAGCATATGCGCTGGCAGAATCGGGAGATCCGGCATTGATACCGGTAGTCGCGCGCCTTGTCAAAGACAGAGACGCTCTTGTCAGGCAGAATGCTGCCAACATCGCGCTCTGTCTCAAAGATGCTGATTTCAACGTTGCACGACCGTTGATTCTGCCGTTGCTCAAAGATTCAGATCGTTCCGTGCGATTGTTCGTCGCTCAATGCATGGCGCAAAAACGCGATACCGCCTGTGGTTACGCCCTGCTTGAGCTCGTCAAGGACGGCAATATGAAAGACTATGAACATAACAACGTCGTACAGGCTATCAATAATTTGACTGGCTCTTACTTTGACTATTACATCGGCTCGGACGGATGGCAGCCTTCGTCCGGCAAAAATCCGCAAGCAATCCAACGATTCGCAGACTGGGTCGGGAAGCATTGTAAATAGACTCAGAATTGGCAGATTGAGATTAACCCCAAATCAATTCGTTCTGAAAAGCATCGGTCGCGAAAAGATTCACTTGGGTGATTTGGCTGTTAATCGTTGCCACCAAACGGATTAGCAGTCCAGCGGGGCTGATACAGCAGGATCGCGACAGCAAGATTGCGAAAGCGGAATTGTGGCAAGCAGACTAAAACCGGCCAACATTCGGATAACCGGCGGAATCACAGTATAATGATGGTAAGAAATTTGGCGACAGCCATTGACACGGCAACGGTTGTAGGGTGAAAACGCACTGATTGAATACACGAGAGAGCTGAGTGACGTTGCCCTGCTAATCGTTCATAACTGAAACACGTGCAACCGTGGTGATCCTCTATTTACGGTCAGACAACATTGTTTCGCTTAACCAATAATGACCTCCTATGCCAAGAATCGAGCATTCCATGCCGCGAAGGCATAGAATGATATTGGTGGCCATTTTAGGGAGGGACAATTATGACTCTTGAGGTAATCAGACTTAGTCGAAATATTCTATTGCGGACTTTCGTCGTCAGCTTCGCCCTCGCGGTAATCATGGCAAGCTTGACTCTTGGTCTGTGGGACCAATGGAGTTCGATAACATGCAAGTTGTACCGCACGAGTCCGGAAGCTCTCGGTGCGATTATTTTAGGCTTCTTCGCTCAGATCAAGTTTTTCTACATTTTCATTCTTCTTGCACCGGCTCTTGCTTTGCATTGGACATTGAAATCGGAAGAGAAGAAGACCACTCTGTGATCTGATCGTCAGTGCATCGGCATGACATTGCTCTGCAATTGATGCGAAGTCGAACTCTTCTTGCAGGGTAGTTCTATTGTGATTAAAGCTTAAACAACAGAGATAAAACAGGAAACCATTTGATAGCTAAACTATCAATCACTCCAACGAAGCTGGATTGCTCCGCCACGTATCCCCAATCCACCAGGAGAGCATTTGATGGAGCTTAAGATCACTCCAGCGAAGTTGGCTTGCTCCTGGTAAAGAATACGCACTTACGTAATCAATGACACCATCGTTCAAGAATACTCTTTTAGTACCACTTTTGATATCGCTGCTGGTGCCTATCGGGTTTCCAGTTCAGGCCAAAGAAAAACAGCCCACCCAGATGATGAAAATTGGCGACCAGATGGTCAGCCTGGAGATCGGCAATTCATTTACCAGAGCGCAACAGCTTATTTCGAGCAAAGAGTACGATCAGGCAGCTGCAATACTGAAGTCTCTGGTCGAATCAGCGCCCAATATTGCACCTGTGAGATACAAATACGGATTTGTCTTGCTGCAACAAGGAAAAGATGCCGATGCCTTGCTGCAAGCCAGAAAGTGCACCGAAATAATGCCGAGCTTTGCAGGCGGCTGGTCGCTCGTAGGCGAGGCTTCAATGAATCTGCACAAGGACGAAGAGGCCCGAGCCGCTTTCGAAAAATCGCTTGCTCTTGAGCCCAACGGCGACAATGCCGATGTCGTACGAGATCGTTTGAGTGAGCTTAACGGGCAAAGCAACGATGCTCCTGTCGAAATGACATCAGATCCGAAGATTGACGAGCAAAACCGAATAAACATGAAAGTGAATCAGGCCCTCGCGCTATGCAGTAACGCAACCAGGCTGTTTGGACAGAAGCAATATGAACTTGGCCTACAAGCCTGTCGTGATGCTCTAAAAATAGCCGCTGACGCGACGACCGTCAGAGAGAGTTTCGTGACATACCTGAATAACTATGCAGCCGTGTGTGTCGGTCAACAAAAGCTCGAACAGGCCGAAGATTTGATGAAGCAGGCTATCGCATTGCAAAAGGACGGCGGCGTGCCAACCAATATCCAGCTGACGACGCTTAACAATTACAAGCGCCTGCTGGGCTTCACCGGCCGCTCGGCCGAAGCAGCAGACATCGAATCGCAGATCAATTCTCTAAGTGGAAACAGTCGAGCAGGTATTGCGCGATAGATTATCAGGTCTAAGTTCTAACGATTCGAACTACTACTGACACGGACTAAAATCCTATTTAGAGTGCCACGCAGAATCGAGGACAACCGACCTGGTGTCTATCAGTTGCCTCACTTGGCGCCTTTGTTAAACGGCTTGGATCCGGCTGGAAGCACCTCCGGCGCCCTTGGTCCACCTTGCGGCAAACGAGGCATGTTATTAGCCGGAGCTGCAGCCGCAGCTTCTCTTGCCGCAGCTTCTCGTGGCGCCGGAATGGCTGGACCAGCGTCAGGCTTATCTCCATCTTTTTCATGCGGAATCTCTTTGGCTGACGACCGCTCCCCTTGCTTCTGCTCCTCCTTCGGCTTCGGTAGCGGGTCCTTGTAGATTGACGTACCCTTGCCCTTAGGAGAGTCAGAGTTGTTGAGTGCGACCTCGTAGCCTTTCGTTTTTTGGCCGGACCCTCCTTCAGAAATACTTGTATCAGAGTCCTGAGTTAGTCCTGTCACTTCTAAACTAGGCAAAGACGTGGCTGTATTAGTTTTGTTGGAGCTCGCCACTTCCCAAACTTTATTGAATGAAGGGGACGCGGAACCCTGTCCGGTATATGTGTGGGAACCCACTTCGGACTTACAAAGATTTTTTTCACTACCCACCTCATTGCCACCACCGATTGTCATATCGTCACCTTGCTGTTCCAAAACTACAACATCAAAATGAGGCAGAAAAGTTGCACAAAAGTGACGTGCGCAGTGGTTGGGAGTTGTTGATTAATCTCGCCGGTTTCTAATTCTCTGACTCAAGTATGGGGTGTGCTATGCTTGAGCAATTGGTCATACATGGAATATGCATCGACGAAATGGATGTAGATAATCAAAAAATAGAAAAGTGGGCAGGTCAGATCCGGGTAGGTCTTGTGCTCGGAGGACTGATGTTTTCACTCACAATGTGTACGATGGCCACATGCCAGTTTGCAGCCCTTGCGCCGCCGAAGAGTTACTCCATTTCTTCCAAACCAGCGACTACTAACTGGTCGAAAATTGAGATTTCTTCCAAACCAGCGACTACTATCTGGTCGAAAATTGAGAACTCTGAACTCTCCGTGGAATTCCCAGTGAGAAAAGAGCACAGCTACTTGCTAATCGGTCGAAGCAATGTTGAAGTGTGGAGCGGACGCAGTCCCAATCTACACTTCGTATTGATATCCGGCTATGTTCCTGATACCGCAGGTGGAGTCAATGTAGAAGGACAGGCGATCAGCAAATTTGAAAAACTACTCTTGTCAGATAGCTGTTCTTATTACGATCGAAGCCTGCTTCCCGAGCGCAGCCAGATGCAACGACTGAACGAGTCGGAAATTGAGGGCAACGGTTGGCAAGGAAGACTACTTACCTTCGGAGCCGACGACAAAGAGTCCGCAACACTTCTGGTGGCAAGAGAAACTGCCAGGCAAACGCCCTTCTACGCAGCCCTGATTACCGGTTCAAAGGAAACCCCTGACGTCGAGCATTTCGTCAAGGCTTTCACTGTTAAACATATGTCAGACGAAGAGTTCACTAACAAAACTGGTATAACGCCCGAAAATACCAAGGATTAAC
>CAZISK010000813.1:0-4166 GCA_964541355.1 uncultured Candidatus Obscuribacterales bacterium | reverse complement strand
AGGTGGGACTGCGGTACCGGGCGGCATCATCTGCTGCATTTGCTGCATCATTTGCATCATCTCGCGAAGATCAATGCTGGCACGCTCCCTGAAATCGTCGTCAAAGCTGAAGCCGCCTTCATCATCTAAGTCACGAGGCATGTTGTTGAAGAATGGCGACATCGATCGTTTTCCAGCCTTCGGAAGCGGTCCTCGCGGCATAGGCGTCGCCTTTGCCATCGGAGGTGGAGAATAGGATGAATCTATACCTATTATTTTGCACAGTCTTTCAATCCTGTCCGCATATGACATAGCCGGACTGGCCTGACCGACAAGCGTGGTCTCCAATCTTTCCAAGCGTTGATCGAGCGACTCAGCGCCGTAAGTTTTTTTGAGAGCCTTCCATTCCAATGTTTGAAGAATGGGATATTGAGCGCCGGATGCCGGAGCTGTCGTCTTGCTGCGCCCGGGCGCTGGAGCGTTGTTGAGAGTCTTATTTTTCTCCAGGAGCTTTTGCGCGGCTTCGCGATCTCGTGTCAGCAGCGCCGCCTTCAATTTTGTCAGGCGGCTGAGATTGTCGCCGTCTTGAACGCCACCGAATACGAGCAGCTCGATCCTCTCAAGACGCTTTTCCAGAGGGTCATGATCGTATTCATGGAAGAAGAATCGCCGTTCGATGCCTTTCAACTCTTTCATTGGATCGCTGGCATTGGCAGGTCTGGCCGAGCTTGGCGGCACCGGATTTGTCGCCAACTGAACGAGAGAGCTCTCCTCAGCCTTTGAAGGAGGCGCCGTCAACAGAAGAAAGCTGGTCATCAAAGGAAAAGCAAATAGTAGGGATTGTCGCTCTTTCATACCAATCTCACACAACAAAGTAAGAAAACCGTCTCCGTAATTCGTTCTTCGTATACTTCAACTCTAACAAAATATCCTTGTAAGTAGGATAACACTAGTAAATCTGCAATCCTCCGGTAAAAACCCCTGTTTTGTCTGTAGGGAAACACATTGATCCCGACACATGCACTGAGCTTGACACCGGGCAAATGGGACGCTTGTCTTTAGACGTAAATGAGCCCGGCTTGTTCCGCCGGGCTCATTCAAGTTGATCTGTTTTGTCGACGGTTATTCTTCGCGGAACTCCGCATCGACTACGTCCTGATCGGAGGCGGTAAATCCGGACATGTCCTCTTCTCCGCCTGCGGAGTAATCGTAGCCGCCGGTGTCGTAGCCGCCACCGGTATCGTAACCGCCGCCGTATCCGGCATTGGCGTCTTCATAGGCGTTTTCTTGCCAGGACTGGTTGACCGCATCTTGTTGATTGGTCAGATCCTTGGCACGCGCTGCTTGTTGCAAGAGCACGAGTGCGCCTCTGAGTTCGTTCATGATCGACTTCAGGGTGTCGAGATCGGCATCGTCTTTGAGCTTTTGCCTGAGATCGGCAACAAGCATTTCGGCTCTCGATTTCTCCCCTGGGGATACCCGATCGCCCAAATCGCGAATCTGACGTTCTACCGCATAGCAGATGCTGTCGCCTTCGTTGCGGACGTCGGCAGACTCTTTGCGGCCACGGTCGTCGGCAGCATGCGCTTCGGCTTCGCGGATAGCGCGCTCGATGTCGTCCTTGCTCATGTTGGTACTGGCAGTGATCGTGATCTTCTGCTCTTTACCTGTAGCCTGGTCGCGAGCGGTAACGTTGAGAATGCCGTTGGCATCGATGTCGAACGTCACTTCGATTTTCGGTTGCCCTCTGGGAGCGGCAGCGATTCCGTCGAGACGGAAGTTGCCCAACAGCTTGTTGTCACGAGCCATCGGACGCTCTCCCTGGAAGACGTAAATGTCGACAGCGGTCTGGTTGTCTTCGGCTGTCGAGAATACTTCTGTTTTTCTGGTCGGGATTGTGGTGTTGCGCTCCACCAACTTGGTCATGACGCCGCCCATCGTCTCGATACCGAGCGACAGTGGTGTGACGTCAAGGAGCACGACTCCCTTGACTTCGCCGCCCAGTACGCCAGCCTGAATAGCTGCGCCAACTGCGACGACCTCGTCCGGGTTGACGGTCTGGTTAGGCTCTTTGCCGCCGGTCAAGCTGGCGACCAGCTCCTGAACCGCCGGGATTCTTGTGGAACCGCCTACCAGTACAACCTCATCAAGACCTTCGTAGCTGAGCTTGGCGTCTTTGAGCGCTTGCTCCATCGGTCCGCGGCAACGCTCGACCAGATGCCGAGTAAGTTCGTTGAAGCGAGCTCTGGTAAGCTTCATCTCAAGGTGCTTCGGACCAGATGCATCGGCTGTGATGAAGGGCAAAGAGATATTGGTCTCAGTGACAGCCGAGAGTTCGATCTTGGCTTTTTCCGCAGCTTCTGTCAGTCGCTGCAAAGCTTGCCTGTCTTTACGAAGGTCGATGCCTTCGAGATTCATGAATTCGTCCGCCACCCAGCCGACCACGCAAGCATCGAAATCATCTCCGCCAAGGTGGGTGTCGCCCGAGGTCGATTTGACCTCGAATACGCCTTCGCCCACTTCGAGAATCGATACATCGAAGGTTCCGCCGCCCAGGTCGAACACCAGGATGACTTCGTTTTCTTTCTTGTCAAGACCATATGCCAGCGCTGCAGCTGTAGGCTCATTGATAATTCTGAGCACTTCCAAACCAGCGATTGTTCCGGCGTTCTTCGTTGATTGTCTTTGCGAATCGTTGAAGTAAGCGGGGCATGTGATAACCGCGCTCGTCACCTTTTCGCCCAAATACTTCTCTGCGTCTTCTTTGAGCTTACGCAAAATCATCGCCGAGATCTCTTCCGGCGAGTAATCCTTGCCCTGAATAGCGACCTTACAGCCGCCGTCCGCGCCCTCTTTGACCTTGTAGGAAACAAGCTTCTTTTCCGAGTCGACTTCGTTAAAGCGGCGTCCCATGAAGCGTTTGATTGAATACACCGTATTTTCGGGATTCAAAACCGCTTGACGCCTGGCCAATTGTCCAACCAAGCGCTCGCCCGATTTGGTGAATGCCACCACCGAGGGGGTCGTCCTTCCACCTTCGGCATTGGAAACCACAGTCGGTTGACCGCCTTCCATAACCGCTACAACGGAGTTAGTGGTTCCCAAGTCAATGCCTACTGATTTACCCATATCTTTGAAACTCCCTCTGCTCCTTTGCTTAGCTGGAGACCCCGAAATTATACTTTGGCTGACCGCCTCAGGGAATGGCAGTCTGGATAGTCGTCACGCAGGGTGAGTTTCGTGCGCCGACGCCAGAATCGCGTTTAATTGTAGTACTAATGGTATTAAAAGTTTCATATTCAGTTTTTAAAAGCGATTATATTGTGCCCAGTTTGCGTAAATACTGACCCCTAAAGTGACGGAATTTGTCGAACCTCCTACATTTATTCGCCCCTTTGCTAGCTAGCTTGCATGAAAGCTACCGCGAAGGAGCTTGCGCAAGTGCTAAAAGCGCACCCAAACTTTCGCAGCTTTCGGGAATTGCAGCAAACCCGACGGAAGCGACGATGGGATAAGTACCTTTTTCGGCATCCAGGTTAATAGACATAATGATCTCCGCCAATCGCAAGGCAAATATTCGAGCGGACTCCAGTCCTGTCTCCGGCATCAAGATGGCAAATCCCAAGGCTTCATAGTGGCAGAGGACATCGGTCCGCCTGATCAAGTTGTTGACCTTGTTAATCACCTCGTTGAGAGACTTGGGAGGCAAAGGCTCAATCGAGTCCTTGCGACGCACTTTGAAATCCAGCGTCACGACGGCGAACTGGCTCTTGAAACGCTCGTAGCGGAAGAATTCTTTTTCAAGAAACAGAAGAAATGCTGGATAGGTATAAACTCCTGTATCCGGACGACGCATGAGACTTTCCACACGCTTGACCTGGCTCCAGTCGATAGTCGTGTCACGAGCAGCAGCGAGATCTGGCACCTTATCCCGATAGGCACATAGTCCGCAAGTGACCAGGTTGAAAACTATCGGTATCCATCTCGATTTGGTCAAGGGAACACGGCGAAGAATCTCGAGAACCGTGCTCTGGTTGTCTACCTCCTGATAGAAGCGCTTCTGCAAATCCATGGCGCACGGCACCCCGTCTTTCACCATCTGTTCAAACAAGGTCTCGGACATGGTTGAATGATTGCGAATGAGGTATGTTTCCAGTCCCACACCGATTCCTTTAAGGAATGTCAGG
>CAZISK010000812.1:0-4168 GCA_964541355.1 uncultured Candidatus Obscuribacterales bacterium | reverse complement strand
CTTCCTGGGGGTTGAAACGAATCAGGTCCGAATGGTTCGGTGCTTTCAAGGTTTTTATTGCAACGAGGCGGTCCGTGGAGAGTTGCCGGGCCCGATACACGATGGCCATTCCACCTTGACCGATGACATCGAGGATTTCGTAGCTGTCATCAAGGACGCTGCCAACGAACGGATCTGTGGAAACTGCAGGAACAATCGGCTCTGCAACTACGGTGCTACCAACCATTTCTTTGATGCTAGGTGGAGGTGCCTCTTCGGTGAGGCGCTCCGTGGTCGCTGGTAGCACAAATGGAGCTAGTTCGTAGATACTTTCAGTCGGTTTGAATTCTTCGACCTCAACTTCGTTAATCTCTTCGTCGGCTTCGAAAACTTCTTCGGTACCTTCGGAGAGCTGCTCGAGTTCAAGCTGTTCTTGTTGCGCGAGGATGAGCTCTTGTTCCGAGTAGTCTTCAAAATCTACCTGGAATTCTTCCTGATCAGAGATTTCCGCATCCTCGTGGTCAGAAGGCTCGAAGCCTTCTTGTGATGCGAATTCATCGAATTGCTCTTGATTCTCACCTTGTTCTTGAGCAGGCTCTTCTTGTTCATAGCCTTGCTCTTGTTCGTATGCTTGCTCTTGTTCGTATGCTTGCTCTTGCTCGTATGCTTGCTCTTGCTCGTATCCTTGTTCTTGTTCGTAAGCTTGTTCGGGCTCGTATTCTTGTTCTTGTTCATACGATTGTTCGGGCGTCTCTTCGTGAGAGGTTTGCAGCTCTAGCTGAGCCGCGAAGAGCTCCTGATCGCCGATGGCGAGATCTTGAACTGAAAACGAATGATTACCTGAAAGCGAAAGCTGTTCGTCGGCGGACTTGGGTTCGGTGTTTTGTTCGGGTTGAGACTCTACAGCTTCGGATTGACCAAAATCATCCGCATCCAGTGAGAAAGGATCCTTGAAAGAAAACTTTGAACCGGTATCGCTGGAGGCTATCTCTGGCAACTCTTCGTGTAGAGCAAATGGATCTTCACTCTCTGGTTCGAGAGTATTCTCGCGCAGCATGCTTTCATCGAGACAAGAGATCTCCATTGTGGATGCACCGATCTCTTGAAACTCATCCAGTCCCACGACAGGTTTGTCAAACTCGTCGTCGTCCATGCTGAAAAGCGTGTCGAGGGTCTTTCGAGCCTTCTTCCTTGGTTGCGAGGGCTTCATCGGAACGGCAAAATCTGAATTATCACCAACGTCCGCTTCCGCGGCGGTATCGTCGACGGTGCCAAGTTCCGGCTCTACATGGGTAGGAGCAGACTCCAGCAGATCTTTTGCCGATTCTGTTTTCCCGCGACCAGGCACTTTTTCCCATGGACTAGTATCCCAGTCGGATGGTTCCACATCTTGCCAATTCGAACTTTGCTGGGATGATTCAACTGCTTCGCTCGTTGTTTGGGATTGAGGTTGCTGTGGTGCCGGCGCTTCAATTGGTTCGTTTGTAACACGGAACTCAGCAAGAAAATCGCGCCCTTCGAACTCCTCGGGCAATCCCAGACGTTGATTCTCAGGCACCACTATTGGTGCGAGTTCATACATACTGTTTTCCGGAAATAAATACTTAATGTCGTCAGCGTCCTGTTGACCGCTAGCGGAACTCTCGCCCTGATTTGCTGTATCCGCGCTGGGAGCGGGCTGGGTGGGCACCTGCTCGCCCTCGTTGGGCTTCTGGATCTCGATGGATCTGGATCTCGATGCGGCGGCCTGTTTGTTGACCAGCGCCGAGAGACCGCCTGGACGGGCTCCGCTTTGAGACAACGATTGATCTTCAATTCCTGTCCCGCTGCTTGTCGCGTGCGTTGGTGCACTGCTATTTGTCTGCGCCGTTGGCGCACTGCTTGCTGCGTGCATCTTGGGTGGATTCGACGCTTGTGCCGACGGTGGGTTGCTTGCCGCTTGCTTATTAACAAGGGCTGCCAGTCCGCCTGCTGGCTTTTCGACCGCAGGCGCTTCTGGAGTTGAGGCTGTTGGCGTTTGATCACCAGCGTCTTCCTCAGAGTCCATTTCTCGACTTAACAACGCAGATAAACCTGGTCTCCGTCGCACCCCGGACGCTGAAATCGAGGAATCATCCTGCTCTTCAGGTGGTGACGCTTGCGGCGCTTGCTTGTTGACCAATGAAGCCAAACTGGGAGTTCTGTTTGCGGGTGGTTGGATGGGAGGCTCGGCTTCGTGTTTGGAGGGTTGCTTGCGTGCCTCGTCGATTTTTTCCTGGGCGAGCTTCGCCTGGTCTACCGTGACGCGAACCTTGCGGGCCTGGAGTTTGGTGTATGACTGGCTTGGCGGACCGTCCGATAACGGCTGGGTGCTTCCCTCCCCTCTGATGTGGTCGATCAAAGCTTGAGTCTGTTTTGCCTGATCGGCGCGCCCCTGGTCCTCTTGCTCCAAGCGAAACTGTTCGATCATGGCCTGGGCGTGGCGTGCTTGCTGAACTCCGGACTGATCGGAGTTGTCCTGGACCGGTGTCGCGTCTGCTTTTGCCGTCTCGGCGACCGGTTGTACCGCCAGTCGCTCTTGCTCTTCCTTTGCCTTTTGCTGTCTGGCCGCTTGCTCGAGTCTGAACTGCTCGACCAGTTTTTGCGCCTGCAGTGCTTGGTCCTGTTTCTGCTGCTCGGCCCTTTCGGCTCGGGCTTGCTCGATGCGCGCCTGCGCCAGTTTTGCCTGCTCGATGCGATCGAGCTCGGCTTTCGCCGTTTCGTCCGCCTCTTTTTGACGATCGGACTTAGCTTGCGGGACCGCCTCGCTCTGGGGCTCTTGCTCCTCCTCCTGTGTCGGAGATGGAGTCAGCCGGTGGCTATCTGGAATGACTATTGGTGCGAGGTTGTAGTAACTGTTCTCAGGAAACTGATACATCGGCTTCTGGTCAGCCTCTTCCCTTGCTCCCTGGTCTTTCCTCTTAGACTCGTCTTCGGTTGGCATTTTAGGTAGTTTGCTTCTATATAAACTGTTCTAATCTCTTTTACACCTGTCGGGTAGTTTCGAAACAAAAAACGGCTGTAGCATCGCCTCTACCCACGGTTGACCACTTGACTACCGCGAGTGTCTTTTACCAGGTCGCTCTGAGCCCGGGCGAATAGACTGTCTGACTCCATGATTTATGGGGTAGCCAACTTCAACACGTTCAACGAATTAAGCTACCTTATCGGACTGCCGAAAGACGGTACCAATCGCGGTGACTTCGCTCTAATAGTCGCATTGGACGGACGAAAGGTTGGTCTGAATTGTGTAAACTGTGCATATAGCGAGAATTTCGAATATGCCGACCTATAGTCTCACAGCCATCAACATCGGCGGGTTTACCCTCGGGGAGTCTGACAAGGTTGTTTCGATGTTTTCGACAGAGCGGGGGCTGGTCCGCGCTGTTGCCAAAGGAGCAAAAAAGCCCGGAACAAAGATGGCGGGCAAGTCGGAGGCTCTCTGCGTCAACAACTTGCTGATTGCGAAGGGACGTTCGCTCGACATAATCACCCAGGCCGAATCGATAGATACATTTCGGATGTTACGCGTCGACCTGGTCAGGCTCACGTTCGGCTTGTACTATGCCGAGCTTACACAAGCTTTTGCCGAAGGACTGGAGGAGGACAGCGCTCTCTATTACCAGACGCTCTATAACGCGCTCAAATTGCAAGAACGAGCGACCGATGACGCTCGGCTGTTGGCACTTGAATTCGGCATGGCGCTGTTGCGTCAATTAGGCTTGTCGCCTGAGCTCACCGTTTGTGTGCGCTGTCGCCGTGCTCTCACCGAATATAATATCACCGCTTTCTTCCCTGGGCTTGGTGGCATATCGTGCAATCAGTGCGGTCAACAGGCTAAAGCAAAGGCCGCTGTCTCCGAAGGCGGATTGACCGATTACTATCCGACTCGCGAAAGACACGATGCAGACGAGGAATACGAAGAGCGCGGCATTTTTGTGACGCCGCTGGTCTGGAAGATTCTCGTCGGTGCGGACGCTTGCTGCGACTATCTCTCAGGTGAATTGCCCGACGCTGTACCACCCAGACGAACTGAGCTCAGTCCCTCGCAAAAACCGGCTCTCGATGCGGCACATCGCTTGATGCAACGATATCTCGAGGATCGAGCCGGAAAGCACATGCGTAGACTTGATTTGTTGAAGCAGATTTGACTATTTTCGGCAAGCTAACC
>CAZISK010000811.1:0-4175 GCA_964541355.1 uncultured Candidatus Obscuribacterales bacterium | reverse complement strand
AACAACGCCCTTCTGATGAAGGTCCATGTAGCGAATGAAGTCCCCTCTCATGTATTCATTCATGGCTTGATCGACAGGTCCGCGATTATCAACGAGCCAGTCCTTCAGGTCTTGAATGGGCTTTTCATTAACGGATGTGCCGATTAGATGCTCCGGCAACAATAGCTTCAACTCGGTAACTCTCTTTCTAGATTGATCGAAGTGGAAGCCGCCTGGCAACGTTAATTTCTCAAGGTCCTTGCGAGCTTTTTCGGCATCAAAATCGCCCCGGACATTGTCGAGAGACTGCATTGCTTCGACGGTGTTGCGGACCTGGAGCGTCAGATTCAGGACCTCTCGCAACCGCCTGTTGTAGGCCTCGAGATCTTTGTCAGCCACCTTATCCGGTGCCCAGTTCGGCTTCTTTATATTGAGGTAGTCGGAGAGGAATCTATACTGGTTGTTAGCATCGATGCGATTACGGGAGTTCGCTACCCGAATCTGATTGGCATACAGCCAATCGAAGCTATTCGACATTTTGTCGAGGCTCGATGAGTCCGGAATACCCGCGGGCTCAAAGATCAAGCTTGACTTGAGGTGTCCGGATTCAGCCATCTTCTTGAACTGCTCGACGTTCAGTTCACCATTCTTGATGAGACTGGATATGGTGTCTGGATGAGCTGGAAATCCTTCATTCGGATGGTCTGGATCCGTGCCGACTTTGACGATCCCGAGTGGATCTCCAGGTCCCATCGAGAGCTTCAGTTCATGAAGAATATCGTGCGATTCCACGACAGATGTATTCAGGAATTTGTTGATGTCCTTGTAAATTGATTCAGTCGCTTTGAATTTAGTGAGCTCGCCGAACCCTGGCACATCACGTTCCAGTTTCATTGCGATTTGCAGCTCTGCCGGCGTCATACTGGAAAAGTCCTGGCGAATCAGCTTGTCGATAAGAACTTGCTGATCTAAAGGTTGGTTGAATTCCGGGTTGAACGGCAGGCGGCTGAACATATCATTCAATTCGACATACACGGACTTCAACTTCGTCCGGCCACGATCGCCTTCAACCGTGCGCTCTATCCGTGGAAGGAGTTCGACGATCTTAGTCACATCGAAAGTTTCTTGCTTGACGGCGGCATCGCTCTCGGACGTTTCTGATGTAGCTGGTACTGTCTTAGAATCTGCAGCGGTCTTCGACGGTAACTGGGTTGCTTCACCCGGTGGTGTCAGGTTTCGGGACTTCGGATCTGTCGAGTCTGCTTGGAGTTGATAGGGCTTCGCATCTGTCACCTTCATGCCCGGAGTCGTTGCCCCAGGTGGTATCACAGTCGGTGATTTCGAAGGCTCTGTCGACTCTGCTTGGAGTTGATACGGCCTCGCTCGATTACTTCCTGACTGTTCGCTCTCTTCCCGGCTTTGCTTCAGGTCGGAATTTACGGATGCCCGCGACGGAGAGGAAGCCGGACTGTAAACACCACCAACCTCGGCAAAAAGTGCACTGGCTTCTGCATCAGTCAGTACGCCAGGCTCTTTGATTTCGATTCTAAACAGCTGTTTGGAGTATATTTCGTGAGACGGCGTCCAACGAGGTAGTGTACGAGCCTCGCAGTAAGGTTTGCTCCATGATGGTCCTCGATCTGTCTGGGATAACGCGACCAGATCTATCAGACTTGGCAATTCACCAAACTTGACATCTTTGAACGCAGCCGCGAGCTCTTTTAAATTTGCGTCAAACTTCTCAAGTGAAGATCTCATGTCGCGAACTCTAACATTCGACGACGAGCTCTTCGGGATCTCTTTCTCGGCTGCAATTAGTCTGGTGACGATCGAATGCAGAGCCTCCGCTTCCTGACGATCAGTCAATGGTGGTTCCCGAAACGTAGGAGTCTTCTGATCATCTGGGCTGTGGCTGGCGCACTTGACACCGCTTGTGAATCTTCGAGCCGCCTCGAAGTCAGGTCTACTGTCGCGAGAGCGAACCCTGGAATCATACTCCGCCCGTATTGCCAGGGTGAGCTTTTCCTGATCGAGACTGGTAATCGCCATGAGCACATTTTTAATGTCAGCCAGATCACCGTCCTCGCAGATGGTAAGCAGCGCTGTCCGAGGCGATCTCTCAAAGAAGTTGATTGCCTTCGAGTATTCATTCGGTATTGCAAACGGTGGCACAAAAGCGGGTCCGTCCTTCGCAACCATGACATCCCTTAACGTGTTGTATACGAACAACTGATCTTCCAGATTGCCGTAGCTATTGATGTCCGACAGAATGGTCATAGCCTCTTCACGGCCCACTACGTGACTGGAGTGGACAGCAAGATGTGCCAACTTCTTCATTGCCGCTTCTCTATCGACTGGAAGCGAACTCTGGGACAGAATCCAGGCCGATGCAAGTTCCACCCTCTCGTTATCATGCTCGAGGGTACCTAACAGGAACTGGCGACGCGGGTCATCCACCGAAGTAATAGGCAAATCAGCATTCGCTGTAATAATGGCTCTTGCCAGCGCTTCCTGATTTACTGTGCAGAGGCTTTCCTTCACCGGTTGAAGCCTTGCGAGTTGCTCTTCCGCACTGGCTCTGTCATCTTCGACAATACTCGTGTGGAGAATTTGAGCCGCTGCAAATCGAACTCTCTCGTCCGAGGTTTCGAGTGCCTGAGTTAGCTTACCTCGCCTCGGATCGTCTTGAGTTGTTATAGGGATAATCCGGCCGGCAGCGTTGTACGAATCTTTGACAAGCTCATTATTCTTATCGATCAGGACGTCGAAGTTCCGATTTTCTCCGTGTCCCGATAGAGACATGGCGTTTTGCATGACCTTGAGCATCTCAGCCGGTCCACCGCTTGGTTTGGCGGTGTGAGCCATCCACGCCACTCCATGGATCAATTGCTCTGGCGTTCGAATCCTGTCGGTGCCATACTCGCGCTCTTTCATGGCTACTAAGAGCTCACCGGCCTCTTTCTGAAAAACGCGTCTCTGGCCAAACATGGTTAGCTCGTAGAGCTTATCCCGGGCATCGACCATCTCTCTGGAATTTGCTGGAAGTCCCGATTCGGACAGAGCCATTGCGGCGGCCAGTTGCACTCTTTCTACTTTGTGTCCAAGTGCCTGCTGCAAGACACCAACCCGCGGATCGTCGGTACCACCAATCCGATAGTCTTGTTGCGACCGGAAGATCATCCGAGTTATCGGCTCAAAGTTGCGCTCCTGTTGATCTGCCAGCAGCTGATTCTGAATGGACTCCGCTTCGCTCATTAACTTCGAGCGTACTGTCGAGTCTTCAGGAATCTCTGAAATCTGAAGACCTGAAGCACCATCATCAGTGCCGGATATGGTGCCAGCACCATCCCCGCTTGCTTTTCCATCGACTCGTCGAGGTGAACTATCCCCGGTACCAGATCTGGTGTTATCTCCCGAACCTTTCTTGCGAGCATCCTCGCGAAGCCAGGTCACTCCGTAATAGAGATCTTCGACCACCTCCCGAGCACGATTTCTCACAGAATCAATCCGGCTGCCACGAGCCGCCGGAGTCTCGGTACGCGCGGGGTCCGGACCTCGTTCTTTCAACTCCTTGTAACTTCCCAGATCACGCAGCCGATACAGTGAGTCGATCAGTTCCAGTTGAACCATTTCGCTGTATTTTCCGGCTGCCTTCAATCGATAGACTGGAGCATCGGTTCGAAGAGCAAGCGCTTCATTTTGAGCTTCTTTGGTCAATCGCGCTCGAAAGAGCGCCGCAGCCCGTTGCGGTGTGATGACCGTATAGTCCGATGGTTGATCACCGGACTTGAGATCGCTACCAAAGCCACGGTCCGTCAACGAGTTAACGGCTTTGGTAAGATCCATACGAGCCTCGCCCGGCATATCGTTCGGCATTGAGTCAAATGCCAATACTACGGCGGCACGAAGCAGTCGCTTGTCCTTAACAACATCATTGTTTGCAGAAGTAATTTCGGCTAACCGGGAAAGCTTTTTGGCAGCGAAGGTTCGGAAGAGCGCCTCATCCTCTTGTTTAATCAGATTCTGACTGGAATCTCTACACAAGTGCAAAAGGGTATGTATAGCCATTTGCTGATCGCGATCCGACAATTGCTGGAAGTCGGTCATCTCTTGCAACTGCCTATCTCTGTCAATCTCCAGCCTGACTCCCTCAAACGCTTCACTGGTACCATAACCGAAAAACGCCCGCACAGAGT
>CAZISK010000810.1:0-4176 GCA_964541355.1 uncultured Candidatus Obscuribacterales bacterium | reverse complement strand
GTTTCGGTTCGTTCGAGGACGGTACAAACTCTGCTGCGGCGAGTTGCTTGCTTACCGCTGTCAACATGCGGTGGTCTTGAAAAAATGTGCTCACAAGCGTCTGATACATGGCGAACTGTTGTGAGTTTTTGCCAAATAGCTTTTCGTACTCCGGGCGGAGGTCGTCCACATCGTTGTCCAACGTTGAACGCGCTGCGTCAACGATTCTTTCGATGGTCTTCTGTGCGTCTCTTAAGACTCTTTCGTCTGAGCTTGGATCGCCGGACATATTGGCCCACGTCATGTACTGAGGTCTCGCGGAATCGGGGATTAGGGAGGTAACCGCCAGTGTGAACCGTGAAAATTATCCGCTGTTGTATTCCAGGATTCAGGCTACGACTGTCGCTATTAACGATATACCCGACGTTCGCGCAATGAAGCGATTGATATTGTAATCATAGTTACCGATATGGTTCGATTTTTGTATACGGCGTTTGTTGTTCGATGATAGGAAAATAACGCACAGGTCCGGCTGCCAATGTTCAGTCCGTATGCGTCTTCAGGCGCATTCAGTCAAAAAACGATGTATGCAAAGTTTTCGTGAAGCGCTCTTTATCAACGTTCGTGGCAGGAGCGGATAGTGCGAAAATAAACACTCCCGAGTTCTGTGATGGACCGTTAGCGGTTGATGTCATCACCAGGTATGGATAGCATGAAGGCAAAGTTTGTTCTTACGTTGATTCTTTCAATTCTGTCTATCTCGGCGATTGATGCGGCGCGAGCGGCAACCGGATTTGAAAAGCATTTCGAAGTTGGCAAGACCTATCTGGTCAATCAAAAGTTCGATATGGCGCTAAAAGAGTTCAACCAGGCGCTTCTGTTGTCACCCAACAACGCCAGTATTCTGATTGAGCGCGGCACCGCATTCAACGGACTCGAGAAATACGATCAGGCGATCAAAGACTTTACCGGTGCCATCAAAGTCGCGCCGGACAGCTACCTGGCTTTCAATAATCGCGGCGTCGCCTATTTGCGTAAGGGCGATTATTCTCAGTCGATCAAAGATCTTGACAAGGCGATCGCCATCGATCCCAAACAACCGGTCGCTTTTTTGAATAGAGCGGGCGCTTCGCTCTGTTGCGGACAGGGACCCTCATCAGCCGATAAACTCGCAAGCTGGCTCAGCGCTATAGATTGGAAGAGTGAGTTTGCCGGACACGCCGCTATTCTGGCTGCGTTCGGATATCGTCAAGGAAATCAGCCCAAGAAAGCCAAAGAGCTGCTCGATAAGGCCCTCAGTCGCACCGATAAGTTGAAGTGGCCATATCCGGCATTGCGTTATCTCTCTTCCACGATCAAAGGCAAGGAGCTGTTGGAAGAGGCGGAAAGCAGCGATTACGACACAACGCAGGCGCATTACTTTATCGCGCAGCAACTGATTTTGAACAAGGATGCTAAACAAGCGAAGACACACCTCGATTGGATTGTCGATCATGGGGTACGTAATAGCGTGGAATATTGGATAGCCAGGGGACTTGTTGGCTCTCCAGTTAAGTAACCGAGTTTCTCCCAGTGTCGACTTTGTAAGCTATGAGCAATTGTGGCGACTCGCCGAGAAAGAATCTTCCGGCACAAGCGGTTGGTGACTCGATTTTGCCTCCGGCGAATTCTGATGCAGCAGCATCCGATGGTGCTGACTCGCCCTCGCCTTTCGGTGAGACGCGTCCCAGGCAAACTGAATCGATCAATGATCGCATTCTCCTGTTCTTCGGAATTTTCGCGATCTGTACCTGCTCATGGTTGTTTTACCTGGCTCTGGAAAGCTCAACTCTTCACGTTTCACTAGCGATTTTCGAAATCCAAGGTGGCACTACAACTGGTGCGCTCCTCGATGGCGCCAGACTGATAGCGGTGATACTTTTCGCTTCTTTAGGTGCGATCTCGGCTTACAAGGTCAGCAATACATTGACCGCTCTGGTTCTGCTACAATTGATAGCACTGAATCTGGTGCTGCATGTGATTCTATCCATGGTGAAGATCGATTTTGCCGTACCTTTGACTTTATGGTTGTCCAGTTGGTTGGCATTCGCTTTCGGCAGATTGGTAAAACAGCAAAATGACCTTCGCAACCGACTGCTCGCGAGGGACCATGAGCTCGAAATGGCGGCGCTCGAAACTAGCGAATTGACCCTGGAGCTGATCAAACACGATGAATTCGAGCGCCGAATTCTGGCTGCCGATCTGCACGATCAGGTGCTCAACGATCTGAAATTGTTGAGAGAAAAACTGACTCGAGTGGCTGCTGATGGATCTGAATTTAAACTGACTGAGGAGTTGGAGCTGATTGGTCGCTCTATGCAACAGGTGAGAGAGGTTATGGATGATCTTTCGCCGACGATACTAGAGCATCTGGGTCTTCCGGATGCTGTTGAATCCTGCATACGAAGCGGTTCGGAGCGAGCCGGATATAAAGTCAGATTTCGAAACACCGTTGAAACGGAAGAATTCTCGGTGTTCAACAACACGGAGCAAACCTTGATTTATCGACTGGTGCAAGAGTGTGTGACCAATATCTGCAAACATGCCGAAGCCGGCGTCGTACGATGCACCATCACCGGATCGGATGACGAGATAGTGATAAGCATAAGGGATGATGGCAAGGGCATCGGCGTCGTCGATTCGACCAGATCGCGGGGCTTGAGTTTTATGCACCGGAGGGCGGAGATAATTCGTGCTCATGTTAGCGTGACGACAGGAGAGAATGGACTCGGTACGCGTGTGGACATTATTTTGAGAAAACCGGATGCTAAAATAGGGACTCTTCTATGAGGATCTTTCCTTGCGGATTTTGATTGTTGAAGATGTCCCGGCATTAAGGTCGCACGCCCGGCAAGTCATTCAGCAAGTGCTGTCGGGTACGGCTGAAATTGTTGAAGCGTTCGACGGAGCTGAAGGGGTTAAGCTGGCTAAAGCTACTGCACCGGATTTGATACTAATGGATATCTCCATGCCCGAGCTTAACGGAGTAAAGGCTGCTGAAGAGATCTGGGGCTGCAACAAGCAGGCGCGCATACTTTTCTGGTCGCAATACCACCGCGAAGCTTATGTTAGGGGGCTCGGACGCATTGTTCCAGACGAAGCGATTCACGGATATCTATTGAAGGGAGAGTCTGATGAAAAGCTGGCTTATGCGATCGAAAGCGTTCTGGTAAAAGGCGATCCCTACATAGATCCGATTGTTCAAGGGGTCCAGCACCGCCTCAAATCGAAAGACGATTCCTTGACCGATACGGAGTTCGAAACGTTGCTCGATGTTGCCGTCGGCATGACCGATCGTGCGATCGCTCTTCGCCGGCACATAAGCGTGAGAGGAGTGCAAAACAGATTGACCACCCTGGTCACGAAGCTGGTCAAGGGTGAGGATGCCAATCTTCGCGCAGTGGCCGGAATGGAGGTATTTAATCCGCGCGCTCGTATAGTTTTCGAGGGGCTGCGCAGAGGGCTTATCGATCCGGATTATCTTTTAGAGGTGGACACCAGCGCCTGGTCGTGGATCGAAGATGAGTTTGATTACGATCTGCCCAAATGAACGTTTATGCTGTTGTATTCAACACTGTTCTAAACAGATGCTCCAGGTATCATAAAAGTGCAAGAGTTTCACAAATTCGTAGAGGCAATTTAAAAATTTGCGGGTGCCAGAGTTTGCAGACAGGCGGGTTCCAGATGACCGACGATTCAACCACTAACAACGAATCGCAGCGACCGAAAAAGCGCCCGTCCGAAAAATCGCATCCGATTTCGGACAGCCGTCTGACGCCGGTTCAGCGAGTCGTACGCGAGCACTATTCATCGCGCGCCAATAGCGAGTTCAGGTCGGAGCGCCAGTATGAAAGCGGCGAGCTATCTCTCATCGCTTATTCAGCGGAAAAGGCGAGGATGGTGAGGAGTTTGTCCGAGGCTTCAATCGGGATTGAGCACTTCATCGACTATCGCAATCGAATCCAGAGAGGATTCTCAGCAGGCGCGCAGCATTATATGTTAGGTGCTGAGTTCGCCATCACTGCCATCATTATGATGGCAGGTATTGCCCGCAGAAGAGCGGACCTGAGCGGCGCCGGCATGACGGCGGTAACGGAACAAGATACCGCCAGTGGTGCGACGCGTCCGACCTCGAAAGCGCGCTTCGATAACAGTGTA
>CAZISK010000809.1:0-4179 GCA_964541355.1 uncultured Candidatus Obscuribacterales bacterium | reverse complement strand
CATTCTAAGAACATAAGAGCGCTCAAAAAGCGGGTCTGCCTTGTTGAACCGCTTGCGCGATACATACAAATAAGCGACCGAATCTATGGTGGCGGCAAGTGCTTCAGCGTCCTGCTCACCAGTCTTTTCTGCAATTGACAGAGCCCTCTTGTAGAGCAATTCGGCATCATCCATCTTTTGCTGGCTCTCGCGAACTCTGGCAAGACCTAGGTAGGCACCGGCTAGCAAATGATGTTCGGGAGAATAGATCTTTTCGCCCAGACGCAGCCATCTCTTCAGAATCGGCTCGGCCTTGAGATATTCCGCCTGCTCGAGCTGAGCAATCGACAGGTGTTGGAGCGCGGCAAACATCAATTCGCCGTCAGGTTGTGGTTCTTCCAGAAGCTCGACAGCTTTGGCAAACTCTTTCTCAGACTCTTCAAAATCTTGTTCTGCCAATCGGTTCTTGCCATTCGAAATATGTCGCTCCACCTGCTGGGCGAGTTCGGGCTCGAGATTGGAGGAAGGAAGTGCGCTCGGTTGCGAAGTTCCGGGCAATGCGCCTGGCATTGCTGGCATTCCAGTCAATCCTGCCATTCCCGGCATTCCAGCCAAACCGCCCAGGGCGCCCATGCCAGGCATGCCACCTGGAAGTCCACCCATTCCTGGAACCGCCCCGGAGCTGAACATCGCCTCACTTACTGCCTTGGTCACTTCTTCCGGTGTTGGCTCTTTTCCATGCTTAACTTGCTGGATCAATAGCTTAGCCATAGCTTTTGCCATCGGTCTAAGAGTGACATCGTTCTTCGGAAAAAATTTCATGCTATCAATCATTGCTTTTGGCATCTGCGGCATCGCCCGGGCCATCTCATCTGGATTTTCAAGAGCCATTTTCAAAGACTGAAGCATTATTTCAACGACTTCTTCTTCGCTGGCGTATTTGATTATCTGCTTGACCTCTTCTGGAATCGCTTGATTGGTCTGAAAGAAATTTGACATACATTTTCTCCGAGCTCGGTAAGTCGAGCCTTTACGGTTGGGCGCGGATATAAACCGATGAATAAACGATCTTATTACGACTCAGCTAAAGATTCACTATTTCGGCCTCAAATCTTCCATCATTGAAACGAAGTATTCCCATTGTGTGATCTGGTTGCCTTCGCTTGTCTGTCGGTGAACCAGGGTTAAACAGCAACAGGCCCTCTTCATCAGAGCAATCCGGGATATGGCTGTGTCCATATACAACGACCCGGGCAGTCGGAAACAACCGTCTCATGCGACTGCGCCTGCCATGTCTCGGTCCGGAGTCGTGTACCACCGCCACCTTGATGCCCTCGAACTCGAGCTCGAGATGAAGCGGCAGGCTGACTCCATGGTCATTATTACCCAGCACCGCATAGACCGGACCGCAATGAGCAAGCCTTTCGAGAATAATGTTGTTGACCAGGTCGCCGGCGTGAATGATGGCATCCGAGTGATTGATAAGGTCGTACGCGCTTCTCGGCAGATCCTTACCAGGAGTCTTGATGTGAGTATCAGCAAGAACGGCAATCTGCATACACTACCATCGACTGAGAAAACGCACTCTTGGGTCAATCTCCACATTATTGCCGGCAGCAATCATTTTGGCAGTCTCAGTCAAAAGTACACGAATGCGGTCAAAATCTCTGATATCAAGTCCGACCCAGCTCTTATCAGCGCCAGTATTCAACGCCATCCGCCCTGCCGAATCGCTGTAGCCAAGCGAAGATTCCACAACGGAAAGGCTGCTTTGCGACCTCTGGGGGTCGTAATCAAACGAGCACTCCGACCGGGGAAAGACCTGACCGTTGCGAAGATTGAGCTGTCTTCTTTTCTTACGGTAATCGAACCAGATACTGGAGTTGAGTAAACTGGTCATCTCCTTCGAGACCAGGTAGGAGCGCGCAATTCCCATCAAAAGCGAGTCCAGTCGACTGGCAATCTGCTCAGGAGTGAGATCTTCCTCCTCCAGAAAAACGTCTTCAAGATCGTCGTCCGCCTCGGTCAACCCCTCTTTCGTGTCGCCCCCGGAATCACTACTTGCCAGTGAGGACAGGACGCGTTCGTCCTCATCGGAAATGTCTTCTTCCGAATCCGCAGCCGCCTGCAATGCCAACTGTCGCATCGTCCGTTTCGTCGAGCGGAACAGCGATAAACCCAGGGCGATCAATTGGCGTGGAGTGGTTCCCTGCTCGAAATCGAGACCATGTCTTTCTAAGAACAGATCGATGCCTTCGATCAGGTCTTCGATTGTGATGTTTTCGAATAAAACCATGGCATCGGGTATGCCACTATTAATAGTGGCAGCCAGCCGCAAGAGCGCATCGATCGCTCGCGGATTGGTGAGAGGACCGACCGTGTGGAGCTCGTCCTGCTCTTGGGAGAAAGATAGAAAATCTGATGAAGCGAACAGTAGTGATCTGCTGCGCTGTTTTAAACTGACATTGTAGGGTGGGTCCAGACGCTTGATCTCGTCAGACTCGAGAAGAGCAGCTTCGAGTGGACTAGCGCATTCGGTAAACTCGATGTTCGCTACCTGGGTGAGCAGCTCCATGGATTTGCTAGTTTTTTTCTTACGTCCTCGAAAATGGCTATTAACCCGGCTCTTCAATGACGTTGCTTTGCCGACATAGAGCACTCGTCCATTTTGGCTCAGCATTCTGTATACGCCGGGAACATTGGGTAGCTCAAGACGCTTGAATGCTTGCATCGGGTATTGCAACTTTCCTGACCTTGACGCAGCCTTTTCAGACAAGAAATCCTCGAGCTGATCGAGCCTGGATACGCCGATCTCTTCCAGCTTCGCGACCAGGTGCCGCCAGATTACATGTGTCGCCTCGACATTGGCACGCGCTCTTTTCTCCTCGACCATGTCGATCCCCAAGTATCCGCCCAATGCTCTAATTCCGCGAGACGGAAGATTGGGATAAAGGCGCCTGGCGATTTCGAAGGTGCAAACACTGGTCAAAGGCCAAGTCTTGCGCTTGCCCCCGAACTCTTCGGCAAGAGAGTTCAGGAAAGGCGTCTCGAAGCGCGCATAATGAATAACGCACAACAGCGGCTTCGGCAAAGCCTTTACCGAGGACATGAGATGTTCGTACAGCAACTCCGAAGCAATCGCATCAACCATCTCCTCATCCGTGATGCCGGTCAACATCTGAATGCGCGCCGGTATCGGCTCGAATTCCGGCTGCGCTACAAGAAACGAATTTGGTGTGACTCCGGAAAAACCGCGCCCATCGCCGACCGTCCAGCCAACCTCCAGCAAATTGCCGCCGGTTGCCGGGCTTGCACCTGTAGTCTGACAGTCGAGGAAGAGGCATGTATGGTCTACGAGAGCCGTAGTCCCGGTTATGCTCTTTCGCCTGGCTATCGCGGTCTTGCTTGAATCGCCCATCGACTCTGACCTGGTGTCTGTTGAACTTGGCGGCGTCAAAATATAGATTCCTCATAAGTATACTAGGCAACCACGATTGTTTAATTAGCCTTCGACATTGGTTGTTCTGCAAATCCCCAGAACTCCTCGATGTCAGAGATGATCTTGTTGGATACAAGCTCGTTAACAGAAAGGTCATACCAGTCTTTCGGCATGGCGACGACGTACTCACGTTCGAGAAATCGGCGTCCGAGCAATACGATCAAGCCTCGCTCCGATTGACCGCGAATAACTCGACCGGCGCTCTGCACCACTTTGGTCATAGCCGGATAGATGCAGGCATAGGCATTGCCGTCGCCATACTTGTTGTCGAAATAACGAATCAAAGTCTCACGCTCAAAATCGTAAGTCGGCAAGGCCGGACCAACGATAATGCTGCCGATAAGCATGTCGCCAGGATAGTCCACGCCTTCGGAAAATACCCCTCCCTGCACCGCAAACAGTATCACTGGATTTTGTCCGACTCGCATGGTGTTGAGGTACTGTTCTGTCAGGGACTGACTCATTTCACGTTGCTGTACGAGCATCTCATATCCCAACAGGCTCGGTATACGAGTCTTGACCTGGTACAGGAAATCGAAGCTCGGAAAAAATACGATGTAATTTCCAATCTTGACCTGGGTCAACCGCTCAATGACTTCAGCGATCTTTCCGTAGTTTCGCTCACGATCTGCCAACTTAGTAGAGATCTGTGGTATCACCAGCAACTTGCGATTGTCCTTCGGGAAAGGCGACTCGAACTC
>CAZISK010000808.1:0-4186 GCA_964541355.1 uncultured Candidatus Obscuribacterales bacterium | reverse complement strand
TTAGCAAACCACGGCGACGCAAAATTGCCTACGACGTGGACTACCGGACGCACACCTTTCGCCGAAATTTGTTTTGACCTGGGACACTTGCAAGACGCCAAGGATAAGCTGGCTCAAGCAAAGCTTGCCTTTCTGCAAGCCAATGAGCCAATCGAAAAGCATCCCGATTTTTGGATTGACGAAGCTATGTTCGTCGAAACCGAAAGTCCCACGCGAGCAATCGAACTAGCAAAACTTGCACGCAAAAGCCCGCAGCTCGACAGCCTAGATCAATATTACCAAACTGAATTATCGGCGCTGGAAAGCCGCCTAGCGGGAAAGCATTAAGATGACCATCCTTAGACATTGCGTTGGAGCTTTGCTGTATCTCGTTTTAGTGCCTTGGGAGCCTGTGCATGGTCAAGAACAGACATTCGCTGGAATGACTGTTGGTATTATGGACGGTGACACCGTCGAAGTGATGCATAACGGCGCCGCTGAACGGGTCCGATTGAATGGCATTGATTGCCCAGAAACGAAGCAAGCCTTCGGAACAAAGGCAAAACAAAAGACAGCTTCATTGTGCTACAGAAAACTTGTGACTGTTAGTGCTGAAGGGCGTGATCGATACGGACGGACAATCGGCGAGATCACTTTGCCGAATGGGAAGAGCCTGAATAAAGAATTGGTCCGCACCGGTTTTGCCTGGTGGTATCGCAAGTATGCTCCAAATAACAAAGAACTCGAAGAGCTTGAGCAGCAAGCGAGAAAGAAGAAACGCGGATTGTGGAAGGACAAAACTCCAATTCCACCTTGGGACTTTAGGAAATCGGAACATCATTAACGTTCTACAGTTATCTCCCGGCATCGCACGCTGCGGCACTCTAGGGCTTGACGTCGGGCTTGCGCACGCCAGGCTGCGCGCCAGGCAGGCAGAAAGCGCGGCCGATAAATAGCAAACGCTCAGACTCTCACTCGCGCTAATCGCCTGCAGCGCCTGCCTAAATGCGTGCGCAAGGGGACCCGACGTCAAGCCTCCAGGCCTGTCAAGATGGCTCCTCGTCTCCGTTGTGTTATTGTCATAACCTGTGGGCGTTTGCAGAGTTATGAACGGTTCCATGTTTGAGAAAAAAGTGTTTTTTGGCGGGTTGGCGGTCGCGTTCGCTTGTCTGTCCGTTAACCCGGCAGCGGTTGGGCAGGTCTCGGATAAATCGGAGCTGCCAGCCGGTTATTACATCTATATGGGACCGGAACCTGGTGGTCGGATTGAGAAGAAGTTCTACATAAGTCCAGACGGCGGCATTAACTGGCCAAAAGAGAAACCAGGTGATAGCAAAAAGCCTGAGGAGCCAAAGAAAAGCGGCGGACTGTTAGACAAACTAATTCCTGGACAACCTCGGGAGCCGGGACCTGATGATATGTTCGAGGTCTACAGATATCCGTTGATTAAATGGAAGGGAGTTCCAATCATTGGCGGACCTCCAGACGCAGTCGCAAAACTTTCAACGACCTACGAGATAGATCAGGTCCGATACGTGGGCCGCGGCATGATCAGATACACGCTGTTTGTACAGGCTCGCCAACGCATACTGCCCATCGCCATTCAATTGCTTGACGAAAACGGTTTCATGCTCGGCCAGTTCGCGATTGAAAGCGAGTTTCTGCCGCAGAAAGGTCCAGCAGGATATCAAACATTAGTGGCTAAAGGCGACTTCTACTGCGACGAGAAGCTCTATAAGCGAATGCGCGGTTATTCGGTAAGATAGCGCTAGCGGGCAATTTGTCAGTCTGCCAAAATCCGAGGAGCATCTCTTGCGAAAGGCATCTATGTTGTGCGGATTGGTCGCTGTCTGCTTTCTGTTGCAACAGACGGACTCGAAGGCACAAGAGCAAGAGCCCATGTTCGTGGAACCGCAAAAGGTTACTGCCACTTTCCTTCAAGGCGGTGCAACAGAGGCTCTCGTGGCTAAGCCGGTTATTAGTATTCATCGCAAGATACGTCCTAAGCGTGCCGTAAAAACTCAACTACAGGCTCAGAAAGCGGTACCTGACCTAGGGCAGGCGTTACACAACAGGCTGAGTAGATCGCCTCGACGATTGCAGAGTGGCATTCAAGACGATCTAGTAGGAATATCGATAGAGGTGACTCCGCAACCCACATACAGTCTCAAAGCAGACGAGTCGCAAGTTCCTTATTTACGTCCGGGCGTAGCACAAGACGCACCGGCACCGAGGTTCCAGCTCCCAGTACTTAAGTTTGAGGGACCATTAGCGGTATCAGCAGAAAGACCTTCGGCGCCGTTAACCGCAAATGCAAAACAAGACGTCGTTCCAAACATCGCTAACACAATGATCACTGGTAAACCGGGCTATGGATCTTTGTTGCCCATCGCTCCCGTAGACGTCACAGTGAATAAAATTAGGCCTGGAAATATCGCAGGAGCAAATCTACTTACCGGGAACGGCGAAGCGATTGCACCAATAGTCCCGCAGAAGGACATGCAACCAAACTTGTCGAACGAAGTCGTGAGTGCTCAGATAAAGAAAGGTGAGTCAGGGAAGTTAATCGCGGCCGCCGGCACCACACCACTTCTTTCAGCTTCCTCAGTCGATACTCAAGGACAACTGCTCCAGTCCAGCAATAACGAAGCGATACCACAGATAGTTCAGGCAGATTCAAGCAACAATAATCCCGGTCTGTTGGCGCAATCACTTGGAACATCAGGAGAAGTTGTTGGTAAGTTACAGATAACCACAAGGCCTCTGTCCGAAAAAGCGGTTCCACTTGCAACTAGCGTTCGACCTCGGTCTGCGACAAGGCAGGAACAGATAAGTTGGGATGGATGGAACGCCAATTTCGATCAGTTACTGGAGCCTTACATTGTGAGTGCATTGGAGAAAAGGCAGAATCCGGGCGGCCGCACGGTTTTGGAAATCACCGTCTGGCCTGATCATCGATTAGCAGTGAAAGTAACGGAGAGTCAGGACGAAAGCTTTACAAGCGCAATCGTCGAGGCATGCACGTCCTTAGAAGGTCATACAGAACTCGCATTTCCTGTAGGTGCACGACGGAAAAAACACCGCTTCGAGAACGAATACAAGTTTGATGGCGGACCTGTTTCGAGAGTGGATAGCAATATAGAAAAGGGAGATATCGATTAGCCTCAGCTTGCGTTCGCTTCGATACCACATACGGTGCTTCCGACCCTGGAGCCAAGCGGAAGATAGATCCACTCCTGCAGTGTCAACAACTATTGACAACCGAGCACAGCCAAATAAGATATAGAACGATTGGTTCATTCTGGATAGCAAATTTGGCTCGACGGTTGTTATTGCTGGTTATTCTGTTGCTCGGCAGCTGGCTGTCGAGTCGACCTTATACTGCATGCGCTGCCGAGTCTGATTTGAAGTTACCGTCCTGGGTTGAGCCGGGACGGTATGAGTTCCAGTGTAAGGATGGCACTGTTGTTACTCTATTTAAGGACGACCATTCTGATCCTTTGGTCGACCCGATGGCTCTCCCGTTGAAAGAGTTGTCTGCGGAAGCGGTCGCAGAACTACAGAAGCAGGAAGACATACAAGGTTGGGTTAACTCCCCAACGCCTTACAAGCAACTGGCGCCTCTACCCAACAAGATCACCGGGATGTCGTCACCGAAGCTTGGTCCCGCGAGCTGGGTCGGGGATAAGATATTTACCGGCGCCGCAAATGTCGGCAAGGCGACCAAAAAGGGCGCCAAGAAGCTCAAGGAAACAGCGGGTCCAATTACCAGAGGCGGACTGAAAATCATAGTGCCGACAGCGGTTGGTGCGGGCGCACTGTATCTGGGCTCCCAAGCTATACGAAACAACAGCAACTCTGGCTCGGTAAACTCGCCTTACGGCGAAAGCTTTTTCGTCATGTACAATATGGAATCCCAAATCTTCCACCACCCATCTTGCTATTCAGCCCAGATTAGCACCAAATGTATCCGCATAAGCAGACCGGAAGCGCTGCGACTTGGTCGCGCGTGTATGAATTGCGGAGGCGGATTGAAGTAGTTTACAGCGAGCGGCAATGGTGTGCACTGCTAGTCGGTACGGTTGGTAACGGTGTCGTCGTCCTGCTGGTAGAGAGTACCAGTCTCGCTATCCATCAACGTTTCGTCATCAACTCATCCATCATGAAACAACGCGGTCCGAGATTCATCTGCCGAAAGGTCTATACG
>CAZISK010000807.1:0-4190 GCA_964541355.1 uncultured Candidatus Obscuribacterales bacterium | reverse complement strand
CACGGCGACCGCCGCAATTGACCAACAAGTCCAACAACTGGAAAGGATTGTCAGACAAGTCCAGGTAACTGCTCCAGGCAGTTTCAAGAAGTTGCAAACACCGTGGCGACGACTTAGTAGAGTGTCGGACTGCTCAAAGCGGAAGGGATTGGCTTCGCCTGCAAACTGCTTATCGTGTGAGGTTGCTTCGACTTGCTGATGGCATCTTTCAAACAGCTTAACGCGACTGAGAATTGCTCGTTCTGCATGGCGACCTGAACGTCGGGACGAACTCCGACTTTATTGATATCTTCTCCGTTAGGCGTAAGATACCTGGACACGGTGATATGCACGGCGGCACCACCAGGCAAATTGTTGATCTCCTGAACCAGACCCTTACCGTAACTGTTCATACCAACGATGGTGGCTCGTTTATTGTCTTTCAACGCACCTGCCAGAATCTCGCTTGCGCTGGCCGTCTCTTCGTCGATAAGCACCACCAGCGGTTGGTGAGTTATAGGGGCACCAGACGAAAGGTCCGTGTGTCTGCCTCGACGACTTATCGTACTTACAACCGGACCGTTGTCGAGCAGCATATCAGCAACTTCCAGCGCGTTGATGAATAGACCGCCAGGATTTCTTCTCAAGTCTAAAATCAGACCATCTGCGCCTTCAAGCTTCTTCAGAGCGGCCTTGAACTCAAAGGCGGCATCGTTGGAAAGAAAGGTCGAGATTTGCACATAGCCAATGTTGCCATCCAGCAATTTGGAGGAAACGGACTTAATCGTAATCTCCTTTCGCTCTACAGCAATCTGCCTGCTAGGTTGCTCGTTTTTGCCTTTGACGTTGAGTTCGACTGCTGTTCCGGCCTCACCACGAATCAATTCGGCCGCCCTTGGTGCGGTCAGACCCGCCGCGCTCAAGCCCGCAATGGAGAGAATTTCGTCACCTTCGGTGATACCAGCTTGCTCAGCCGGTCCACCTTCCAACACTCGCTTAACGAGCAGGCCATCCTCGACTTGCTGGAGATTGACGCCGATCCCGACGAAACGGGAATTGATCGCGTTGTTTTCTTCCTGAAAATCTATAGGATCGAGAAATCTTGTATAAGGATCTTTGAGATTGCTCAGCATTAACTTGATGCATTCATGAGCGTCTCGAGTCGTTTTGATCTTGGCATCATACTTGTGCTCGAGCGCCGTCCAGTTGACACCGTTAAATTTAGGGTTATAGAAATTGTCTCTCACCAGCTGCCAGGCGCGGTGATAGATATCTCTAGGAGTTACCGAGGATCCGTGGCGTCCTTGCGCCTGGGCCGGTTGATACAAATTGAGGGCAGCGAACGTGCCAAGTAATGCTAATAGCAAAGTACGTTTCATGTTTTGTATACGCCTACTAAGTCGACTTTAGGAGAGAGGATTGCAAGTCAACAGACCCGTGAGAGTACTACTGGCGAACTAAAAATTCGTCTTTCCGAATTTTCATTATAAGGGCAACTGTCTTCAATAGCTTTGCAACTACGAAAATTTTTTGAAAATTCCCGTGAAAGCCCTACCAGGACACTTCTGTTTTCCAGGGGAAAACGCAAATCTATTGATCTTGGGTGTATGTAAAAGAACGGCGAGCTTTTCGGGCAGGCGTACCTTTCTTTATGGAAAGCCCGTGAATTCCGTTTCGGTCTGACCCATGTTTCATCCGGAATTGGACGAAGCATCAGGCCTTCGGGAGTGTTCCGTCAGGCGAAACTAAACCGATATCGGTTTAGCACAAGTTTGGAAAGAAACCCACAGGGCGAAAGAAGACCTGTCCAGAAAGCTCCAGACCCTTTGCCATCTCCGTCGAGCGAACATGGTCAGGCTGCAACGAAACCATGGTAGGAAACTTCAACCTACAGCTTGGAGTTCAGCAACTCACAGAAACTAAACCGATATCGGTTTAGAAATCCCTGAGGTAATTTGGAACCGGCCCAGATAATGCCTGGAGCTCGGAGTTCAAGTTGAGGCTACTCACAGAAGCTAAACCGATATCGGTTTAGAAATCAGAGGCAATCTTTCTGGAACCGGCCCAGATACTTAGAGCGCGGAGTTCAACTTCAAGCAACTCACAGAAACGACCGGTCTGAGGCTTGAACCTTGCTCCGGTATCATTATGTTCCATCTGGCAAGCCTACCGGTTTGAACCAGCTCCCAAACTCGGCATCAGATTGTCCGGCCTTAACCGCATTCGGTTTAAACCTCGCAACAAAATAAGCAACTATCTGGACAAATCTCGATCCGGTGAGACTGAGCGCTTGTCGAAGCACTGCCTTACCGTTTCGTCCAACTTGATTTTGATTCGACTCAGACGCTCGGCGATTTCGATACGGCGCTTCTGCAAACCAAGCATCTGTTGACGGCGATGATCGTCGAGCGCTTCAGCAAAGAGCTTATGCAAAGCGATCTCTTCACCCTGCGTCCACCAGAGCTCCTCGATTACCGCTCCGATCTCATCATACTCAGCCTCGTCCATCATTTTGTCGAAAAGGCGATACTCATTGCTCAACATGTATTCAAACGCGCTTCTGACCTCTTCTCTGAGATTTTGCGCAGCGAGTGAAACAATGGACGCAATAAGCTCGGAATCCAGCGGACCGGTGCGTTGGTGGAGCAAATTGAGCGTCTCCTCCAGAAGGTATCTCTTGAAGGCCACCTGCGTCCAGAGAAAATCGGCGAAGTAAGCGACACATACGCGGTGCACAATCTCGAGGCGGCTCGGCAAATAGCTAATAGGCAAGCGGCTGCGCAGCGAAAGATTGGATAGCGAACGAACAGCACCGTAGAGTCTGTCGATAAGCTCTCTCATACCGCTAATCGTCGCCTCTCTCAGTCCGGGCAGTTCGCCTTCCAGACCGCGCTCATTCGCCATGATGATAAGAATTTCTCTTCTGAGAAAGGTCAGATTGGCACCAAGGTCTTCGAAAACCTTCAAAGCCGTAGCGTCTGGCAGATCGATCAATCCAAGAAGAAGATGAACCGGCTCGATGTCGTTGTCGCCGAAGAAAAGTGAATAATCGAAAGCGCGGGTGAGCGCTTGTACGGTCAGATCGCTGAAGCCTATAGGTCTGTCAACCGTTTGTGGTGTCACGACCGGGCTCGGAAATCCGCTTTCGACAACATCCGGACGATCCGAATAGAGAAGCTCCGTCTCGGGATGATCTTTGAACTGTCTTTCGACTTCCACTCGCGTATTCTGCTCGGTCATTTTCATGGTTGCAAGAGCATAAGACGACAACGAATCAGGATTGCTGGCGAGGGCGACAAGCAGATGCTCGGTGCAGACGTATGAGTGACCCATGTTGAGGCACTCAGCCATGGCATGCTGCACCACAGTCAGTAAAGACTCACCGGCTCTCTCAAAGACCGTATCAATCATGAAGGAACTCCAATTAAAAAATGTTCACCTCTAGATGAGCTTTTCACCTAAAGACTGACTATCGATCTGGCATAGTACTGTCTTGATTACAGTATTGGCAACTTCCAGCGCCTAATTCAGCGGTACAATCAACAGCTAGCGTTCCGTGAAAACCAGTGGGGACCTGAATTGAGAATTCTTATAGCCAATGACGACGGTATCTATGCACCTGGACTGAAGGCGCTCGCCACGCGGCTGGCCGAGGAGCCACAGCACGAAGTCTATGTGGTCGCTCCCGACCGTGAGCGTAGTGCCACCGGGCATTCGCTTACTTTACACAAACCGTTACGTGTCGAAGAGGTCGAGCTACCTGGAAAGATGCGGCAGTGCTGGTCCACTACAGGGACGCCAAGCGACTGTGTCAAGCTGGCGATAAGCGTCCTTCTCGCTCAACCACCCGAACTCGTCATCTCTGGAATCAACAACGGAGCCAATCTAGGCAGCGACGTTCTCTACTCAGGCACAGTCGCAGCCGCGATGGAAGGCGCTTTTCTCGACGTCACCAGCATTGCCGTAAGCCTGGTCACGAAAGGAGAAGGTAAGCACTTCAATGTCGCAGCCGAATTCATGGCCAGGTTCGTCAACTTCTTCAGGAACGCCCATCTGGACTCCAAAACATTGATCAACATCAATGTCCCGAGTCTACCTGCGGAGAAAATTAAAGGAGTTCGTGTTACCGAACTCGGACTGCGTCTCTACAACGACTGGTTCGAAAAACGCCACGATCCTCGAGGAAGAGACTACTACTGGCTTACAGGCCA
>CAZISK010000806.1:0-4196 GCA_964541355.1 uncultured Candidatus Obscuribacterales bacterium | reverse complement strand
TTCGAGTGCGGTTTCTGCACGCCTCGAAGCATCGCGCTGCCTTTATTCATTCGACATAACCCGAAACGAGAGGAGCCTACATGTCATGCGCATTGTGATTGTCAGTGACACCCACAATAAGCTTGCACGGATATCCGTCCCGGAAGGCGATCTGCTCATTCATTGCGGAGACTTTACTTTCCGCGGTGATATGGAGCAGGTCGAAAAGTTCAATCGAGAGATTGGCGCATTGCCTCATCGCTATAAAGTGGCGGTTGCCGGCAATCATGACTTTCCGCTCGAGCGAGACAACGCCGAGGCAAGAGCACGCCTCACCAACGTCCTGTACCTTCAGGACGAACTCGCTGTGATTGAAGGCTTGCGAATCTACGGCAGCCCCTGGCAGCCTGAGCACCGCAAGCTGGCATTCAATCTTCCTCGCGGTTCGGAAGAGCTGCGTGAGAAATGGCGACTGATCCCGGATCGAGTCGACATCCTGGTTACACACGGACCTCCGAAAGGAATTCTCGATCGCACTCCCGACTGGCCATCCGTCGGCGATGAGCTTCTTCTTTCAAGAGTTCTCGAGGTTCGTCCGAAAATCCATTGCTTCGGACACGTGCACCTCTCAAGCGGGCAATTGGAACAGGATGGAATCAAGTTCGTGAACGCTGCCTGCGTCAACGAGCGATATGATCCGTCGCGGAAAAGCATTGCCGTACTGGACATCTAGCCCGATTGCTGTCAGCCAGGAGTTTCGAGACCCGCGGTGCGCCTGCTCGTATCGTGCAGAATGGAGGCAGTCGAAGGACTGCCTCCATTCTGTCGGTGCTGGAGCCCTTTGCTAACGCTTGATGTTGTTAGTAAGAGATATGATAAAAAGTAGTAGATAATAACAAAAAGGGTGAATACGGGAATCGTTCCGAGTATTAGCCACCCCCGCCGCGTTTTCCGGTAAACCGGATAACGCGGACTTGATTTGATCGGTTTGCTGGTGAGCGCATTTGAAGCGCATGCCTAGGACTCCATTCTGTTTAACCGATCTGTGTTACAGCTCCCACTCATCACCTTCGGACAGGACAGAGTAAAGCATCTGGACGACTTTTGCTTTCTTTCCCCTTCCGACCTTGCTGAGGGTGCTCGAGTGCTTGTCCGACCTCTGCATGAAGCGCGCGTGCCCCTTTCCCCAGACCTTGATCTTCGTCCCCGAGATCTCCACGGCGGTGTCTTCATCGAGACCGATGCCGACAACGTTATCGATGTTCGAGAGGGCGACCATCAAGCGGTCGTGGCGAGCCCGTTCCAGCACGTGGGTGTCAATGACGAAGCCGGGCAGGTAGTCCAGCCCGTCGTTCATGAGGAGCGAGTCGGCCTTGACCAGCTTGTCCTCCATGCCGCCTGCGATCATGCGGGGCGGAGCAGCCGCAGCACCGGCGCTGGTGCCGCCTACCAGTCCACCCTGCTTGAGGAAGTCCTTAATCTCCTGGGCGAGAATAGGATCAAGCAGACGCATGAGGCGGTTCTGGTCGCCACCGGTGAAGAAGACGGCGTTGACGTTCTTCGGGAGTCCGGATTTTTGACCGGGCATGATGGTGACGACGTTCTTCGCCCCTCGTGCCGCGAACAGGTTGGCGCATGAATCAGCGCTCTCCTGCGGCTCGGAGCTGGCGTGCGGCAAGATCGCGATCACTGCCTTGTCACCGCCGGCGATATCGACGAAGCGCTGCAAGCTCTCGTCGGCGCCGCCGCCGATCAGGTAGAGCGTGCCCTTGAAGGGCAGCGGGTCCTGGACCTTGTCATCGGCCGAAGCGGGATGACAGAAGGCGGTGAACAGAGCGAGCGCCGCAGCAAACAGGAAGTGGCGACGCTTGATATGAGCTCGATTTGAAGAAGTGTTCATTGGACACCTTTCCTAAAGAGAAGCCTCGTGTGATCGTAGTTCTACGGAGCGAACTACGTGTGAAATTGATTGCCACTGCATTGTCCGGTTGCTAGGCGAACTACGCAGGTCTCTGGGTCTTCATTTCCCGGCGGTCATACCAAAGCACAGTTGACCGGACGGATTCCATCTGCTCAGTCGTCGTGAGTTAGACGCGAATAAGAAGAGCGCAAGGAGACAGTTTGGGATCGGGAACGGGAACTTAACGGAGCAAGAAAGATAAGTAATGGTAAGACATTTTCAGAAAGTATCTACAAGAGCCTAATCATGAGATTCTCGAAGAATCATAACTGACGATTGGCCGAGCTCATGTCAAGCTTGATCATTAGCGCGGCTAATTTAGTTACAGAAATCTTCATGGTTACCGGTTTAGCACGCATTTGACTTTGTAGTCTCGACAATATCGCTAGCCAGACTTCTTCCTTCCCGTTGATTTATCCATCAGCGTTCGGGCTCTTTTCCGATCCCGATTGGCCAGATCGGGTTGGTCTAGCAATTCGTAGAGTTGGGCTCGCGCTTTGTAGCCCTCGGAACAATCAGGGCAAAGAAAGATCGCTTCGTTGATATCTGCAAGCGCCTTGTCGTGTTTTTTCAGTTGAATGTACAGGTCGGCGCGCTTCAGGCAAAGCGCCGGATCGCCTGGGTTAAGCCGAATGGCCTCGGAATAGTCCATCGCGGCATCCTGGGTTTTTCCCAATTTGCATAATAGCGCCGCTCGAAGCATTCTTGTGTTGTAGTTGGTAGGCGCCACCTTGGCGGCGAGCGCGTAGTCGCTGAGAGCCTTGTCATAGAGCTTCATCGATTCATAGACACCGGCGCGTGACATGTAGCCATTAGGCTCTTCGGGCGCCAATTTTATATATGAGCCGTAGTCTCTGATGGCGAGGTCGTTTTTTCCTGTCATGACGTAACACGAGGCCCTATGCTGGTAAATGTGTTTATCGTTTGGGTTTGCCTCCAGAGCCCTGGTCAAAGAGATGATAGCCAGGGGCAGATTTCTGTTGGTATTGAACATGTGGGCGACGCCGAGGCAATAGTAGCCATCTTCTACTTTGGGATTAAGCTTGACTGCCAATTCGAGGTCGTGCAGGATCGTGTCGTTGGGTGTTTCACCGTTGAAATAGCCGGATCTGGCCTTTATCACGTAAGGCTCGGCCAGCTTCGGATCGATACTTATTGCTCTTTCGGCGTTACTTATCGCTCGGTCCCAGCGCTTTCTCCGCAGATAGCAGGCGGCTTTGACTGAGTAAGCTCGGGCGCAGCGCGGATCGCGCTTGAGGACGCTGTCAGCCAGTTGCATAGCACGATTCAAATCGCGTTTTCCGAAATCACGGTTTCGACAGGCTAGCTCGGCCGCGACAAGTTCGTCGTCGTCTGATGCAATTGCGGCAAGGGGGGCATACCAACCTGATGTTGCCAGGGCAATGAGAGCGGATAATGTCACGACAATCCTCGCGCATCGCCCTGGAGATCGAAACGGTTCGTCCCGACCTGGCCTCGATGTCAGATCGAGCGAATTAGAGACCAAGCTGTCTGGCGATGACCAGCCGCTGAATCTCAGAGGTGCCTTCTCCGATTTCACACAGCTTGGCGTCGCGCAGAAATCGCTCTGCTGGAAAATCTTCGACGTAGCCGTAGCCACCGTGAATTTGCACAGCGAGATTCGTCACCTTCGAGGATACTTCCGAAGCATAGAGCTTGGCCTGAGAACCTTCCAGGGTGACGCGCTTGCCGTGATCCTTAAGCCAGGCCGCATGATACAGAAGCAGTCTGGCTGCGGTGATCTGTGTCGACATGTCAGCGAGGTAGCCCTGAATGAACTGGAATTTGCCGATCGACTGTCCGAACGCTTCGCGCTGGTTGGCATAGCTCAATGCTGCGTCAAAAGCCGCCTGACTGATACCGACTGCCAGAGCCGCGATCGAAAGTCGGCCACCTTCTAGGGTCATCAACGCTTGTTTATAACCATCGCTCTCTTCGCCCAGTCTCTGATCCTTGGAGATCTTGCAGTCTTCCATCGTCAGGCTGGCGGTCGGCGAGCCTCTCATGCCCATCTTCTTTTCGACTTTGCTGACGTAGAATCCGGGCGTACCCTCATCGACCACGAAGGCGGAGATACCCTTCTTGCCGGCGGCCGGATCGGTCATCGCCATGATGATCGCTTCCTGCGCGTGGGTTGCGTTGGTGATGAACTGTTTCGTGCCGTTGAGAATGTAGTGATCGCCCTGGCGCTTCGCTGTAGTTTTTTGGGACGCTGCATCAGATCCTGTACCGGGCT
>CAZISK010000805.1:0-4211 GCA_964541355.1 uncultured Candidatus Obscuribacterales bacterium | reverse complement strand
TGCTATCGATCATCTTGTTAACATCGCCACGTTCGCTGACAGTGCTACTACTGGTGGTGAAGCGGCGAATGTTCTACATGCCATAACTGCAATTGGTACTTTAGACGACCAATTGTATACTTTCAATGCCTGGACGCAGGCCTACGATGAAGGTCACAAGCCATGGGCAAGTTCGCCGTCAGCAATTCCTGGTGATGGTCCGGCCCGGACTGCGGCTTATTATGCCAACGCACCACGGGCGGAGCTCAGTCAGGTCATCAGCAAAGGTACTCGGGCCGACAAGGAAGCCGTAGTAAAAGCGATTACTGGATGGTCTGATTCGGAGCTCACTCGTAAGCTCGTAGACATGAGGGAAGTCTTGGAATCCCAAAGAAACGTGGGGTTTGATCGCTCTCTATTAAAGAGTCAATCGTGCATTGGTGGCAGACCACAGCCTCAGGAATTCAACGCTTTCAGACTTATCCAATCGCCGGAGAAGCAGCTAGAACAGCTAAAAGACGTTGAAGTCGATGCCAGGCTCGATTCATTGCTTGGTGACCTTAAGGAAGGCAGAAGTCCAGGTTTCCCATTAATGACCAGGTTGTTCGATGGTGAAGCACCACGCTTCAGATCTGGTGGCTTGTCCAGCATTGGTGAACAGGGGTTGCGTGATTATTTTGCCAAGTTTCCTCGAAGGGGCTCTTCGGCTGACGCTCCCGCGGAGGGTTTGTCTTCTTCGCGATCGTCTTTTGGTGTTCCCCGTTCTGCAACCATTCCATCAGTTCTCTCCACTAGAAGCGCCACTGCCCCAAGTGGCGCCCCGAATGTAGCGGAGAGCGCTTCCATCTGGCGTTCCCCAGTTCGCATGGAAGCTCCCAAGCTGCCGAGCCGTCAAGCAAAGTTCGAATCGATGTCGGCTGACAAAGCAGATAATTTGTTCAATGGTGTAGCGTGGCTACAGAAGAATGTCACCGATAAAGGGCTAACCGATTCCGCACAGAGTGATGCCGAACAAATCAAGGAGTTGCTTTCGCAACCTCAGCCGCATAACTCGCGGTACGTGTGCGAATCTATTCTTGCATCGTTGACTAAAGACGCGATCAAGGCTGCAGATGATCCTCGCAGAGATGTTTTGAAAGGCGCATTTTATCACAAGAGCGAGCGCGTGCAGTTGGCGAGCGCCTGGATGCTTAGCAACAGCGCGCTCGGGCAAGATTTTGAAGCGGCTTCGAAGAAGCTTGGCGATCTCGCCGTCAATTCCAGCGAACCAACAATTCGTGCAGAAGCGCAATCGCTGCTGAGGGACATGATCGCTTTCGGTGGTGACGACCACGCGCGCACCGCTCTTGGTGCCTGGCAGAACAGTTGGGAGCATCGAGGCACGGATGCTACACCTGGCGACAAACCACCCGAGCTCACAGAAGCCTATTTCGCGCAGAAATACGCGTTCCACAATCCCGAGCGCGTTGATGAGTTGAAGCGCAAGACCTCGGATGAGCGCAAGGCAATTGTGCTTCAACTGCACAATCAATCGTCGCCGCAGGATAAGTGGACCGATATGGATCTCGAGTCACGGACACAGCCGACACAGTATTCGCCGATGTTGGATATGTCGCTTAGACTCTATAAGCCCCCCGACCAACCATTCAAAGCACCCTTTTTCGAATTAGGTACGAAAGATCCACTCGGGTTCAAGAGCGGTTCACTGTTTGGCAGCACTGACGACAGCGGCAGCGTAAGAATGCCTCGTCCATCGAATCGCCGGTTCGGCGCCGCGGAGTCGAGCTTGCGATCTCAATTTGCAGAGTACTTGCAGGATGGCGTGGATGGAAGCATACTCAAAGGTGGGAAGGTAACACAGAATGAACGCGGACAGATAGGACTGAGCTTCGATGGCGATCAATTCGGTGGAGATCGACGCAGAAGAATTGACCTTACCGGCGGTGCCGGCGATGAAACCGTTCAATTCTTGAAATCTGCTCCTCCTGAAGTGATGGGATCATTCGCCCAGGATCTGTTCCGCTATCGGCCGGATTTGGCGAAACGGGACTCGATTCCCGCAACCGATCTAGCTGTGATGCTCAAGAATTGGATGGATCAAAAATCGTTTGGTCGCAAGCACGTCGTTCTGAGCGAAGAGTTCAATGACAAGGCCGTTGCAGACATGGCGCTGTTGCCGTTCTCCGTGCGCAGGGAGTCCGAGGTGTCGAGCGAACAATTTGTCCAGTCCTGGTCTGTTTTCAGCGACAAGAGGCAGAAAGCCCGCGAGCAGAATTTGAATTACGAATTGGATACGGCTCTAAGATTCACGCTTCCGGAGCAGAACAACGAGAGACCACATTGGCAACCGCCGGAGAAGCCCTCCGTCGCCCAACCGGGTGTGCTGAAGAATCCGCAAATGTCATTGATAGACAAGTATCGCACCAATGTAGCTCTGCTTTTGCCAGAGGATATTCGTGCGCGCTCCGCGGCGACAGGAGAGGTGAGCGTCAACCATCTGATGCAACTTGCCGAGATGTCGAAGGCGCAAGGGGAGCAGGACATTTTGGTCTCACCGACCCTTGGAGCTAAGTCCGGATCTTTCATTGTGCTTGATTCGAAGGTTATTGGAACAATTCGAGCTCAGCGTATCAATGGCGTTCTTCGTAACGTCAATCGCGATGATCGCTGAGCAGGAACCACTGGTGGTGCGCCGGAAAGCGCGAAGTTGTTAAGATGCTCCCGTTTTTCCGGTTTTAGTCTTGGGTTTTGTTGTCGTTCGGGGAGCGCTTTCCGGTAGGGCATTGAATATGATTAGCAAACCGCCTAAGACTCCCGTTACTTTGGCTAATTCTAGAGGAGACGCGCCGGCTCTTGGTCTTAAACCGGCGTGTACAGATCGAACGTAGTCGCCATGTGTTCCACCCTCTCGGGCCTTGTCGTAGGCGGCTTTCATTTTTAGTGCCGTGTCGAGCGCTTTCGCTTGTGCCTCCAGTGGTGTTCGATCGTCCGTCGGCTTTAGCTCACGAAGTTGGCTTCCTATTGCATCGCGTTCTGCTTTCATGTCGGCTGCCGTGACCGAAGATAATCGCCTGTCGAGCTGTTCCACCGTCAGGTCTGCCAGTCGGACCATGCTTAGCTGAGTGACGCCATCACGGGCGGTTGCACCGATAGGAATTCGAACGTCTGGCAGCGCTTTTGCGTCAGCAAACGATTTGAGACTTTGGTGTCGTTCGACGGTCGGTCTTTCGGTCTGGCCTACCCCCTTCTCACTCTGTCGAGTTTCGGTCGCTCTTGGAGGAGTTGAGTCAACTGGAGTTCCAGGCTTTCTTCCCATGGCTTCATCAATGATTGTTGCCAGGCTGTTCATACGGTCTGCGTCAGCTAGGCGGTTTGCTCCCTCTTTACTGAGGAAGGCCTGAGCCCGAGGAGGCAATTTGCCCTCTTGGTGCAAGTTGAGGACATCCTCGATAAGACGAATACTGTCGGGCCGTTTGGAAGCCATGATGTAGTGCAGACCTGTTCTGATCTGACCTGATGTTTGAGCTACCCTGAGGGACAGTTCGGGAGTAAATACGATTCGATTTCTTCCTTGTACTCCGGAGCGATCAGTTGGTTCCGGACCGGTACTGGGTCGAGGTGCTGATTCCACTTGTGGACCGGGCGTAGGCCTGGGTTTGGGCCCGGACGCCTCGGTTTTGACAATCACAGGAGTGACTTTTTCGCCGTCATTTGCAAGTGGCTTGAACTCGACTTTGATGCCTTGCTTGTCGGCATCGGTCTGAAATTCGGAGAGTATTCTATTGATTCGATCTTTTCCTTTTAAACTGTTGATATCGGTCATCAGCTCTGTCATGGAGGCGGTATCGCCGGCGATAGCGAGTTCTCTAAGACCCTGCAGTAGTCGAAAGTCCGTTGACTCGGGGCTAAATCCGGTGGGTAATCGATTGACAAAATCTTTGACTGCTTCCGGTCTCGTGTCTGGATTCGGTGTGTGGTCGTACTTCACGAATTGCCTTAAGCGCTCGTGGTATGAGTTGAATTTTCCGTCTGCCTCAGCACCTGGTGTCTCGACACGCTTCCAGTCGTCGTCGCGAGTCACCATTACCGGTGGCACTTCCGGACGACTCGACATCTTCAGGGCCCTGTTATAACCCTGTGTTTTTATCTCTATATTGAATGATTTTGTCGACGCGTCTCTGGATACTGAGCAGTCGAAGCCAAGACCGTGTAGCTCTTTGGCAAACGTATTG
>CAZISK010000804.1:0-4216 GCA_964541355.1 uncultured Candidatus Obscuribacterales bacterium | reverse complement strand
CATAGTTGTCATAGAGCCGTGGTAACATGAGGCGTTATCGTAGTTCTCATTGCAAAGTGGGAACGTTCAGGAGCCTTCATGACAGCACGGCGGATCGCACGGGAGCTGGCAGTGATAGTACTGCCGCAGTTGCCGAAAGATCAGAATAAAATTGAAAAACTGGAGATTGAGGATCTGGTCGGACGGGCCGTCCTTTTGCTTACCGGCCATGCTCGCGAGATCCTGGAATCCGCCAGTGCGGAGCTTGGCAAGGTGTCGCAAGAGCTTGGCGATATTGAATCGGAAGACCCTATTAATGTTCGTAAGCTTGAGAACCTGAGACCGGTCGTCCTGACATCCGACCAGCTCAAATCACAGCTTCATAAAATCGACCGGGTCGTAACGCTTTTGTCTGAAGCGATCGATATTCCGGAGATGACGCTGCATGGCGGTAGAACGCGCATCGAGGTTCCGTGCTCGAAGTGCAAACACGTGGCTTCGGTGATCCTCGATCGCAACGATCGTTCGGAAGTGAGAAATTTTCTAATCCAGCTGGTCCTGGCTTATGTGGAAAACCGCAGCGCCATTGATGATTTCCTAAGAGCTGCACGAACGAAATGGAAAGTCGAGAGGATGGTAAGCATCGACCGTGACATTCTAAGATTGGCTTGCGCAGAAGCGTTCTTTATGCCGGAGATTCCGGTCAAGGTCGCCATCAACGAAGCTGTTGAGCTCTGTCACCGATTTGCCGATGAGAAAGCCGCCAAGTTTGTTAACGGCATCCTTGCCGACCTGGTTGAAGAAGCTGAATATTTTCGCGAGACCGGAGAGTTTCGGGTTAAAACTAATACGGACGGAAACAAGAAGCGATAGGAGCGATGATGGAAGAATCCGGGAAAGGTTTTTGGGGCTCGACGCTGGGAAAATTGAAGTCGGCGCTATCAAAGACCAAGACTCAAATAGTTGGTTCGATCGAAGGCGAAGAGACCGGGGGTGAAGAGACCCTGGTTGGTATGCAGTCTAACGACATACTGGAAAACGCCAGACCTGTCGATGAAGTGGTTGTCAACGAAGGTCTAGTTGCGACACCACCCGATTATGCAAGTGACAACGCTCATTTTTTTGCCGTACCGGAAGCCACTGTACCTGTTGTCGACGAGGAGGCCACCAGCTTGATTCGTTCGACCGAGACTGGTACTACCAGTGGTGTCGCTGTCGAGGCGCCACGCCCGCAGGCAGTCCCTACAGCCTCGGTCAAAGCTGGTGCACAGGCCCTTGCTCCGGCAGCAGCAGCACCGTCCCTTGAAAATCGCCATGCCATAGATGATGAATATCTGGAAGATCTCGAAGACAAACTGATCAAGTCCGATATCGGTCTTTCCAATGTGCAAAATATGATTGCGCATATGAGGAAAGAGGGCCGTGGCAAGAGCTGGACCAGCCGCGAAGTTATCGAATTTTTGAAAGGCGAATTCCAATCGATCTTGAAGGCGGCTCCGTCGCCGGAGCTAAAGTGCGCTCCCGGCAAGGTCAATATCTACCTTGTCGTAGGCGTCAACGGCACCGGCAAGACTACCAGCGTCGGAAAACTGTGCTGGAGATTCAAACAAGACGGCAAGCGCGTTCTTATGGCCGCCGGTGACACATTCCGCGCCGCAGCAGAGTCGCAGCTGGAGATCTGGTCGGAGCGCGCAGGCGTCGATATAGTCAGACTGCAAGAAGGTGCAGATCCGGGTGCTGTAGTATTCACCGCCATCGATAGAGCCAAGAAAGAAAATTACGATTGTCTCGTGATCGACACGGCAGGACGTTTACACAACAAGACCAATCTCATGGCCGAACTCGGAAAGATTCGCGGCGTTGTTGAAAAACATGGTCAGGGTCTACCACTTGAGTGTCTACTCGTCCTGGATGCGTCCACCGGACAGAACGGATTGCAGCAAGCGAAAGTATTTACCGAAGTCTGCAAATTGACAGGCGTCATACTGACCAAACTCGATGGTACTGCCAAGGGTGGTGTCATATTCAGTATCGCAAAAGAGCTGCAGATTCCAGTCAAATTGATCGGACTGGGCGAGCAAATGGACGATCTGCGCGACTTCGAACCTCAACTTTTCGTCGAAGCATTGTTCTAAACCCGAGCTGCAATTGTCTCGTCTCTTGTGCTGCTAAGACTGGGCTGATGGCATCTCGTGGTCGGCGTCGAGCAGAACCGATTGCGCCTCATCGTGAACTGCAACGGATCGAATGGCGTCGCCCCTGGATAGGGCAATGGCCTTGCGTGACTGCAAGTACTTGCTTGCAATCCAGGCGCCACTTAATGGGGTTGCTACTGAAAGCGCCAGCGCGCACACTGCGCCTGCATAGTCTACCCAGGTGATGAAGGTCGGACCTGTGAAGGCGAGCCAGGTTGTGGTGGCAATCATTACAGGGAAGAGCATGAGATTTGAAAGAATGAAAGGGCTCCACAATACGGTAGCAAGAGTCCTTGCCGTCGACGATTTGGCTGCATCGAATTTTAGAACCAGAGCAAGAGAGCTGACCGCAACCAGCCCTGTCAGAAACAGAAATATATCGGTGTACGAAAGGTAAAAGCCGCTTGTTATGCCGACAGCGACCAGTGTGGCAATGACGACCGGAATCAATGCAAAGCATCGGATCATAGGGATAATGACCTTTTCAGCGCCGATCGTTTGATTCAGGCTCTGATACGAAATCTCCGCCATCTTAGTGCCAAGCAGTGCTATTGAGGCGCTGGCCATGTTCCATATGACCAGCAAACCGCCATCCCATGGTTGAACGGCTTGACCGTCGACGGCCCAGAACGAAATTGCAGCTATGTATCCGAAAACCAGACCCCATTGTGTATAGAGCCAGGGCTTGCCGCCCCCGAACAACAGGCGCTTGTAAGTGAAAAGCATGCTGAAAACCAGACATGGAACGAACCAGACGCCAAACGCGATAGCCACATTGGAAGCCATCGCCACGGTCCCGACAATCTCGGAAATTTTCGTGCAAAGTATGAGCTGCACTCCTGAAAAGAGCAGCACAGCTCCGCTTGCGCTGGCGCCAGTGACAATTACCGACCAGGTAAATGCCAGCCAACTTGGCGTACGCCTGCTCGTCCTGACCAACCCGTGCTTCTCGTTCAGGAGCGTTACCGCTGCCATCCATTTCTCTTCAGGTGCTTTCGGGTCACTAGCTATGTCCCAGACCTGTTGTTTGAGGTTGTGCTCCATACACCCTTTCCTATTCCTGGCGATCGATTATGTGTGGTCCACAAGTCAATGGAATCGGCTCGCACGACTCCATAGTAGTGTTCCGCAACATCCGCGCGCCGAGCCGCGCTCCAATTAATGGACCGAGTATCAAGCAAACCATGGTTCCAAAGCCTACTGCAAACTCAGAGAGCGAAATCTGCAGCACCGGCACAAAGAGAGCGCAGGCGGAGTTGAGCAATAATGCCGGAACAAGCACTATGTTGGCGAGAATCAGTGGACTCCATGCGCTCACCGCCAGAGCGCTTGCCGTCTGAGAGTTGGTCGCCTTATTGACAGTGGCGATGTAGTAACCGGAGGCGACTAGAAGGACAGGCAACCAGAAACACATCGCTGAAAACACGGTGAGTACCGAGGGTATCGCGGTCAATGTCAAAAGCAGCGTCCCGGAGGCTGCAAATATCAATCTTGAATGTGGATACACCCGACGGGCTCCGACAGTGGACTCGAGAGATTTGATCGAGCCTGCCGTGAGCCTGGACGAAAGGATAGAGAGTCCGATGAAACCTGCACTCCATAGCGCGAACAGGCAGAGATTGCCGACCGACGAGGAAGGCGAAAGAAAGAGCTCGAGAGAGAAGGGCAGCAACGCTCCGCAAGCCACAATAGTGTAATGCAGAATCGACCAGGCTCGACCGCCGCCCCAGACGTGCTGCTGAAACGTGAAAATCGAGCTGAATGCGATGAAGGCGGCGCTCAATAGAGCGAAGGCATGAGCGCCGTTAAACGTGTAGAAAGCACCGGTCATCATCGCTGCCAGCTCGCAGACGGCGGCTGAGAGAAAACCGAAGATCATGAAAGCGCCAAGCCCGCTCAAGCCGCTTACGCAAAGCGACCAGGGAAGACCAATCGAAGGATGGAGCGAACGAGGTTTAGACGCAGCTTTCTTTCCCTCCAGTAGCGTGCAAGCCGCCATCCAATGCTTCTCTTGCGCCGCTGGATCGGAAGCGATCGCCCAG
>CAZISK010000803.1:0-4228 GCA_964541355.1 uncultured Candidatus Obscuribacterales bacterium | reverse complement strand
CTCTTCGGTGATTGGGTTCTTCGGTGGTTGAGCTCTTCGGTGATTGAGCTCTTCGCGTTTACCAGAGAACTGCGCGACTCGAGCGTTTTCCGCTTCGATCAGATGTCATCTTCGTGCAAGGAGTGGAGTTGCCACCCGACTACTTCACGACGATTGTGCCGACCATCTCATCCAAGAGTGAGAGCTTGGAATTAAAGTCGTCGTCCGAAATCTTATCCAGTTTTGCTTTCGTCTCGGTTGCATACTGTTTGAAATTCGCGCTGAATTTCTCGTACTTATCTTTGCTCCATGTCGCGACCGAACTTTTCTCTGGAAGAGATTTTGTCTTCACAGGCACCATGAGCGAGACGAAATATTTTCCATCATCGCTCAAGCCTTGCATGGAGTAGACAAGTCCGTCGTTCGAGATCTCTTCCGGCTCTATTTGATAATTCGCCAGATAACGAACTCCGGAACCATGCTTGAACTTCACATATTTAACATGCGAATGTATCGGCGTGGAACAATCTCCCCATGGCAAAAAAGGAATATCGTTGGCGGCGACCGGATGGCTCTGCAACAGCTTGTGCAGATCTTTTGCTGCGTCATCGACCGTTGGATAAGCTGCGTGGAAGTCTTTGACTTTGTTGTCGAATGTTGGAATTACATTGAGATGTGCGTCAGCGTTGCTGAACTTCACGTCCCAGTGTTCCGGCGCGACATCATCAGGCTTTTCATCCGGGGAGGCGAGCTTGACCGCGGGTATTTTCTTCGAGCTTATTTTTGTGCCCATGGACATTGGATAGCTGAAGGCAAAGCTCGTAGATCCGAAACTGACCCATCCCTTTTTCCCGGACGATGTCGCTTGTGCGCAAATTAGCGAGCTGCCAAGAAGAGCTGTTGTGACGGTAATTGCAGTAAATTTCTTCATCTATTTGCCACCCTGAGATCTACACAGTGTTTCATGAATTGAAGCTGATTGAGTGCTTAAAGTATAGCGCTCAGTCAAGTGTTTATAGTGAATGTGACGACTAATATAGACTCCGTATTACAGCTTGGAGGGATCTAACATGAACAAGAAGCCTGCCGTATTGGCTTTTCTCGCTTCCGCGGTATTGGCACCATATGCGATGGCAGCTGATTATCCCACTCAGGCTTATGACGCTCGGTACGATATGACGGATGTTCGTGGAAAGAGCGAGCTGAGAATGGCATCGGACGGAGCCGGCAAATTTCTATCGCAGTCAACGGTAAATGGTGGCAAATATACCACCTTGATTGACTACAAATCTAATTCGAGTACTACGCTGATCGAGCAGTCAAAAATGGCTGTTCAAGGGAAGCTAACCAGTGGGATAAATTACAATTCGGATGAAAATTCCGTCAAGAAAGCCGGTGGTAAGTTGATTGGTACTAAAGTTATCAGTGGACACCCATGCCATGGCTACACATACACCAAGGATGGTGCCAACACCGAAGTATGGGTCGGCGACGACGTCAAGATTATGGTGCAATCAACTACCACGACCCCGCAAGGCAAAGTGTCGATGGTATTGAAGTCACTGGCTGGGTCGCCCCCTGTCGATGCGTTCAAAGTTCCGGCAGGCTACAAGGTAATGTCGCAATAGACGGAATCTATGCAAAATGCTTCGCCAGATTTAGAGCCTGACCAGCTCGAGACCTTGAGGAAGCTCCGGCAGCCACTCCACCTTTGTATCGATCGAACCGTCTTGATTTAAGACAAAGACTCTGTATCCCGGCGCCTTGTTATCCACGGAAACGCCGTCCTCCTCGACTTTGAATTGAATGCAAGTCGACGGACTCGCTAGAAATCGCACGCCTTTGCGTTCGAGATTATGCTCGGAATGAACATGACCCCAAACAACGCCTTTTACGTTGCTGTGTTTGTCCAGCACAGTGAAAAGGTCCTCGGAGTTCTTCAACCCGAGATCATGCTCCGGATCGATTGAAAACGGAATTGGATTATGGTGCAAGCAGACCAATGCATGCTTATTCTTGTGCTGGCTGAGTTCGGTATCAAGTCTCTTGAGCTCTCTGTCCCTCAAGTTGCCTTCGATCCTTCCGGTCACAGTCGAGTCGAGCAGGATAACGAACCAATCTCCTTTCAAGAAGCTGCGCTCCGGTCGAATATTGCTCTTTGCAGTTTCCTTCGCAAAAGACTCTTTCATGGTCTCGAAGCAATCGTGGTTGCCAGGCAAGAAATACTTTGGTGCGCTGATGGTGGCAACAATCTCTCGCACTCTATCGTAAGATGAAGCTGTTTCATCCATTGAGATGTCGCCTGTCAGGAGCACGAAATCGATCTCCCCATGTGATGCGGCAACCTGCTGCACGACTTGATTGAATGTGTCGCCGGTGTCGACGCCGCGCATTCGATACGTGGAGTTTTCGTAGAGATGCGTATCCGTGAATTGCACGAACTTCAGCTTGTCTGTCACCGGCACTCCTTTCAGCTTAATCTGTATGCCGGCGGCAAATTGGGTCGAGCCTCTCAGCCGGCGCTAACCAGTACCGTCGAATCAGTTGATCTGCAGTCCGAGATCGTTGGTGAGAAGTACCTCGATCTCCTGACCAGGAGAGAGGCTTACATTATCGCCTTGAGAAAACAGTGCGATGGCGGAGCTTCCTATTGCAGTTGCAATTACCGGAGCTCCCAATGTAGCGATGTTCGCCGCTACAAGAGCACCCTTGGTGCTGCCGTCAGCATTTATGCCGGCGACGCTCTTAACATTGCCTTCTACTCTGGTACCAAAGCTGGTTCCAGGATCCAACTGTCCCTGCTTGTTAGAAACGCCCTTTTTGAACTCGAGCGAAGCATCGAGCGGAATTACCTCCCCCTGCGGGGTGACGATCTGCTCCAGCTTGAGACCAATCTTCGCCGCGCGACTCAATAGCCTCGGCTTTGTAACCTGCGCCACTCGCCCACGCACGAAACTCCCGCGCGGAAGAAGTAGCGTCATGCCGATGTAGAGGTCATCTTTCACGTGAGCTTCGAAGAGGTCACCCGGTTGACTTGCTTTGGCATCAACCGCTGTTTCCAATACGAGCTTCAGCTTTGTCTCGACCGGAATAGTGGTCGAGGCGAGGTCGGCCTTCAAGGCCGTCCCCGAGTTGACTTCGGCTTCACCGCCTGTGGTGGCGGACTGTTTACCCCGGTCGGCGAAATCTGGAATATTTTTGGGAGACATGGTGTCTGCCGGCTTCAGTCCGTCAACACCAACAGCTGGTGCGTATCGAGGTTGGCGCGAATCGGCATTTCTGTACTTCGTGGCAGCCTGACAATCGTGACCAACTACGATGGATAGAGCAAGCATAAGGGCCAGCGGCCAACTTCTCGCCATGTATTGTTTCTCCTCTCTCTTGCTGGTTGATCGGCTCCAGCTAATTGTAGTTTCAAAGCTCAACCGACGTCAAAGACTGATGGGCGACGGGATATTCGGGCGGTATTCCTTATATATTGAGTCTACAGTGCTCCGCTTCCTAATATCGGTACGACGTGGGGCAATGCCAAAAGTGCCTCGACTCGGGCGATGTCTTCGGGAACGTCGACACCAGGAGAATTGTGTTCGAGCACGACGACTTTGATTTTGATCCCGTTTTCAAGAGCTCGGAGCTGTTCGAGCCTTTCGGTCTGCTCAAGCGGTGTGGGTGCCAGCGCTGCCAGCTTTGCCAGGCATTCTTTGCGATAAACGTACAAGCCTGCGTGGCCTAAACGCCCAACCATCGAGCGATCGGCCGGGTCGCGCTGGAATGGAATCGGGTGTCTCGAGAAGTAGAGGGCGAAACCTTGACGGTCTGTAACCACCTTCACAAGTTGTGGGCTCTGCCATTTCGCATCATCGGTGACAGGATAAGCCACTGTGGACATCTCGACCCGTTCGTCAGCCAGGAGCGGTTTTATAGCTGCGTCTATGACTGCCGGGGAGATTAGCGGCTCGTCACCCTGGACATTCACAATGATGCCAATTTCCGGCAGCGTGGCCGCCACTTCCGCCAATCTGTCTGTGCCGGACTCATGGGTGGGGCTGGTCATTCGAAACTCACCGCCGAAGGCTCTTACTGCGTCGGCAATTCGTTGATCATCAGTTGCAACTATGACATGTTTAGCCAGTTTCGATTGTTTCGCCTGTTCCCATACCCGTTGAATCATGGTTTTACCGGCGATCGAGACAAGCGGCTTTCCCGGAAAGCGGGTGGAGGCGAATCTTGCCGGGATGATAATGGCGAC
>CAZISK010000802.1:0-4233 GCA_964541355.1 uncultured Candidatus Obscuribacterales bacterium | reverse complement strand
CTGACGTAATGCCGCACAGTACAAGTGTGGTGGCGTCGCGAAAATGTCGGTCGCGAATCTTCCTGAAAAGTACGAAAGCGAACGGGAAAAGTAGAAAGGCCGCGCAAACTTGTTTGGTAAGTAACGCGGCGCCGGTTGCTAGCGTCAGAAGTACGGTGCGACGGAGATCGGGCTCTTTCTTCCAGGCGGCAAGAGCCCAGAGCGAGAGCATAGACATTGCCATGACTGGGAAATCAAGCATACTCTTGTGACTTTCAGCCGCGACCTCAGGATATAAGTTGATGAGCAGCACCGCAAATGCGGACGCCAGATTGTCGCGCGTCAACTGTCTGATTAGTCCGAAAACCCCGATGTTCATTACCGTCAGCCAGATGACCTTCATCAAGTCATCTGTCCACAGACCTACTCCGAATACTGTCTTGACCAGTCCGGATAAAACGTAAGTCAATGGTGGATAAAAGCAGTTGACCGTTAGTAGTTGGTGTATCCAACCTGGATCTAATAGGCGCGGATGGCGCAGTAAGTCTCTGTACGTTAAACCATTCAATAAGTGTCCGGCTGCGTCCCAACTCGGAATGCTGTGATCGAAGTAACACCAGCAAGCTAACGCACCGCTGGTAATACCAATAACGACGAACGCGAGCAGTAGTGCCGGTCGCGCCTTGTCGTGTTTTGGCTGCTCTCGAGTTTGAGGGAGCTTTCTAGTTTGTAGTGAAACGGTCATATCACCATTTCCGATGGGCGGTGCGATTATAGTTCAAGTAGTCAGTAGCTTTTTGAACCGGCGCTAATTGAGTTATAAAAAGACGTACAAACATAGCCGGCCAATTTCGAAGTTCGGACATCCGGGCCTGCCCCCATGAACAACCCCGACCCAACAATTGTGCCGACCATACAAGTCGTCTGCACCGGCAACAAATTGCTCCAGACCGAATAAACCGCGTTTGGAGCCCACAACAGTCCTCCGCAGCACCACGAAGTGGGCCTGGCGCCGATAACGGGACAGGTGTCGAGCTCGGATTCAATCCATCGCCCGCCGACCGCCCAGCGCGAATGTGGCTGTGCCCAGTTTTTATTCATTAACAAATAGATTGGTTAATGAGGCAACCTCGCACTGACTGAAAAAACTTCTAATCTGCGAATGGTGCTCCCATGCAACGTTTCCTCCTGCTCGAACGGTTAATGCATAAATTTCCTGATTACAACCTGATACTGACTTCAAGTAAGCACTTGGCACGCTCCTGTATAATTTCCGTCCGTTATTGAAGTATTACCAATACCGTCATCCCTACTGCGTCTAGCGCTTGGATAACCCAGATGAGTTCTTACTTAGATTGGCTTGAGAATGAAAGCGTTTTCATAATTCGAGAAGCCTTTAACAAGACAAAAAACCTGGCACTTTTGTGGTCGATGGGCAAAGACTCTACCGTTTTGCTTCATCTAATACGCAAAGCATTTCTCGGCCAGGTGCCGATGCAATTAGTTCATATCGATACAAGTTACAAAATCCCTGAAATGATTCGTTGGCGCGACGAGTTTGCCGCCCGTCACGGTCTCAAGCTTATCGTCGGGCAGAACAAACAGGCTCTGGCTGACGGCATGGGCCCGGAAAAGGGAAGACTGGTCTGTTGTGGCGCGCTGAAGACTCAGGCGCTGCTGGACACAGTGAAGGAGCACAAGCTGGGCGGATTGCTTCTCGGTATTCGCCGAGATGAAGAAGGCTCGCGGGGCAAGGAGCGGGTGGTTTCGCCGCGCTCCAGCAGCGCCGAGTGGACCTACAAGAATCAGCCTGCCGAACTGTGGCACTACTACAATTTGCATACACCAGATGATATTCATGTGCGAATTCACCCGATTTTGCACTGGACCGAGACCGATATCTGGGAATACATTCGCCGCGAAAATTTAGAAATCATGCCGCTCTACTTCAGCAATGACGAGGGCACGCGATATCGCAGTCTAGGCTGCTGGCCTTGCACTGGCACGATTAACTCCTGCGCATCGAATCTCGATGAGATCATCGACGAATTGCGCACCACCGAGACGACCGAACGAGCAGGACGAGCTCAAGACAAGGAAGACACCTACGCAATGCAGAAGTTGCGTAAAGACGGATACATGTAAGGTGATATGGTAGAACTCTATAGCGAACCCGATGTTAAGAAAATCGTTGTCGTAGGTCACGTCGATCACGGCAAATCAACGCTCCTTGGGCGGATCTTGCTCGACACCGGCAAAATTCCTGCCGACAAAGTCGAAGCGGTGAAGAAGACTTGCGAAGAGAAGCATGTGCCTTTCGAACCGGCATTCTTCTTCGATGCGCTGCAAGAGGAGCAGGAGCAGGGCATCAGTATCGATACCACGAGAGTCAATTTCGAATTCGAAGGACATCGTTTTCTTCTGATCGATGCGCCCGGTCATATTGAGTTTTTGAAAAACATGACGAGCGGTGCTTCGGAAGCGGAGCAGGGTATCGTCGTCGTCGATTGCGTCGAGGGTATTCGCAGCCAGACCGGCCGGCATCTTAAGGTGCTGTCGATCCTGGGTATTCGCGAAGTCATCATCGTTGTTAACAAGCTCGACAAGATTGGATACAACGAAGCAACGTTCACCAAGCTTGCCGCCGATCTGGCAGATCTCGCGGATGCCGAAGGACTGCGTTGCTTGAAAGTCATACCTATTTCAGCGCTCCGCGGTGAAAACATCACCGAGACGAGCGAGAATCTCTCCTGGTACAACGGGCTCCCGCTCTTGCCGTTCATACTGAAGCTCAAAGAAGACACCCTCGATTTCACCACCAGCAGTGAGCCACTGCGGATGGTATTGCAAGACGTATACAAGTTCAACGATACGAGGTACTTCGCCGGACGAGTAATGTCAGGCGAGATTGCTCCCGGAATGCAGATCTTTTTCTCACCGTCCGGCAAAGTCTCGACGGTGTCCTCGATTGAGACCTTCCCGGCGGGCGGCAAGGAGAAGGCGTTCAAAGGCGAATCGATTGCCATTTGTTTGACAGAGCAAATTTTCGTCGAGCGTGGAGAGGTGATCTCTTCAAGAAGAGAGGTGCCCGAAGTCGAAACAGAGTTCGGCGCTCGTGTAGTCTGGTTGTCTTCCGATCAGTTTCAGCCGGACAGCAGCTATTTGTTGAAGATCGGCACCAATGAAGTCAATTGCGAAGTCACTGTAGTGACGCAGACGGGCGGTAGCAGGCATGCCAGCGCCGTCCTCAACAACGGCGATATAGCCGATGTCAAAATTAAGACAGAAAGACCGATAGCTTTCGATCGGACGTTGAGCACCGCTAATTTGAACAAGCTGGTGCTCTGCAGCAAATACGATACCGTGGCCGCGGGTGTTGTTAACCTCAAGGGCGAAAGAAGACACGATGCTCCTGTTGCTGATCCCAACGTCGTATTCGAAGAGGGATATGTGCAACGCAGCATGCGTGAAGAACAAAACGGACACCCGGGTACCGTTCTCTGGCTCACCGGATTGTCTGGAGCCGGCAAAAGCACCCTCGCCAAAGCGCTCGAACGCTTCTTGTTCAGTAGCGGTTATAAGGTGGTCGTTCTGGATGGTGACAATCTGAGAACAGGACTTTGCGCCGATCTAGGCTTTTCTCCTGAGGATCGGTCGGAGAATATCAGACGAATCTCCAACCTCGCCAAGATTTTCCTCGACACCGGATTCATCACGGTCGTTGCCTGTATCTCACCATATGAGCAAGACAGAGAGCAGGCTCGCAAGCTGATTGGCGATGATGATTTCAATGAGATATTCATGTTCTGCCCGCTCGAAGTGTGCAAGAGCAGAGATCCGAAGGGTTTGTATAAGAAGGTCGTGACGGGACAGGTATCGAATTTGACCGGTATGAGCTCGCCCTACCAGCCCCCGAACAATCCGCACTTGCGCCTCGACTCCAGTTGCATGACGACGAGAGACGAGGTGACGGCAGTTATTGATTTGCTGGACAAGAAAGGCGTTGTCCACAAGGAGCGAGTTGCCTTTCCCGCTGTTGCTCAGGTATCAGAGACAACACCGCGAACCAAGCGCTAAATGGCAAGAATCTCAGTCTGTCTGCCGGTTTTCAACGGTCGCCGATATTTGGGGGCAGCGATTGAGACGGTTCTGGCTCAGACTCATCAAGACTTCGAGTTGTTGATCGCTGATGACTGCTCGACGGACGACTCGTTTCAGATCGCCCATGAGTATGCGGCTCGCGACAGCCGAATT
>CAZISK010000801.1:0-4237 GCA_964541355.1 uncultured Candidatus Obscuribacterales bacterium | reverse complement strand
AGTCCTTGGCCTGGATCGCGTTGGTGCCGCGCTCGCCCGTATTGATGTTAATTACGTGCGTTATTTCGGAAACGAAAATCATACCGTCGCCTTCCTGATGTGTTCCTACAGTTTCGGCAATGAGCTCGGAAACCTCTATTGCCTCGTGGTCTTGTACGACTAAATCGATGCGAACCTTCTCGCTCAGGAAGTCGATAGTCGATTCGCCCTCAGGGACGCCGTAGCTTTTGCATGGGCTGACCGTAAAACAAGCCAGATGCGACTTTCGAAAGACGCGCGCCAGACGGTCGAACATGTACGGTTGGATAATGGCTGTAACTAGTTTCATTCCGGGCTATCACTCGTCAATTTGATTGCCAACCCATTGAGCTCCAGACTGCCCTTCACAACGACCGTCTCACCTTGTTTGAGACCAGACGTTATTACCACGTCTGCGCCTTTGTAAGAGCCGATGTCGACCTTTCGCTCTTCATAGACACCGCCCGGATTTGACACCACGTAAGCCAGGTAGGTCTCGCCAGTCTTACGAATTGCCGCTGTCGGTACGAGGAGACCGCGTGCTTCTCCGATCTTGAGGACAACCTGAGCGTACATGTGAGGATGGAGCTTGAGGTCAGGGTTGGCGACAGTCGCTCTGACAGCCAGTGTGCGGGTCTTTGGATCGAGCGTGGCGCCTATGTAGTCGACTTTGCCGTGAAAGACCTTGCCTGGATAGCTTTCCACAGTTAGGTTGATGGGCTCTCCAAGCGCGATGAGATGGATGTCTTTCTCAAATGCCTGGGCATTGACCCACACCTGGGTCAGGTCTGATACTGTAAACAGCTGGGTTGAAACGTCGACCATCTGCCCGAGGTCAACATCGCGTTGAACAATTACGCCGTCACGAGGGCAGTTCAGTTCGAAAAGGTTGTCTGTCACGCGAGTTTTCAGAAGACGATCGACCTCTGAGTCCGGGATGCCGAAAAGCTTCAATCGCTCTCTTGTCGTCTCGATTGCGGAGTGCCGTTTCTCTCTGTACGCTTTGAGTTCAGCTTCGGCCATCTGGAATTCGCCTTGGGCAGTTTCGAGCTGTGCTCTTGCGCCTATGCCTTCCTGGAATAGCATCTCCTGTCTGTCTCGGGCCTTGCGAGCAAGCTCGAGCTTGACCTTCGTTCGTTCAACGTCTACTTCAAGGGAAAGAAACTCATGCAGAAGATCGGCTTCGATGCGGGCGACCTCGTCCGATCTGACTTCTGCCAGGTGCTGACCTTTCTTGACGCGATCTCCGACTTGAACGTTGACCTTCTCGACCCTGCCGGGAACCAGCGACATAACTGGAGTTGAGAAGGTTGTGTTCTCATCGATCTGACCGACGAGCTCGATTTCTTCCGGGATCATCACTGACTTGACGTTGGCTGTGGTGACGCCAAGATCTTTGATTTGATCGGCGGTCAATTTCAGCATGCGAGGGCCGGTGCGTTCGACCACTGTTTTGGTCGGTTCGATAGATTGGGACGATTCCGCACAACCAGCGACGAGTGCGCAGGCTATTAAGGTAATTGCGGTGTCTAGATGTTTCAACTTGTCGTTCGGCCGTCCAATTGTCTTAGCTGCCCCTCTTTCTGCCCGGGCTCGGCGAGAAACGCAGATATATCGCAGGCAATACGTATAGTGTAAGAAATGTGCATGAGATCAGTCCACCAATTATGACTATCGCGAAGGGTTTTTGCGTTTGAGCACCGATTTCGTTGGATAAGGCCGCCGGCAAGAGACCCACGGCCGCGATCGTGGCTGTCATGAGCACCGGCCTCAGTCGCGTGACTGCCCCGCGATATACTGCTCGGGCTAGTGAGAGACCTTCGTGTCGCAATTCGTTGACGAAAGATACAAGGAGGATGCCGTTCTTGACTGCCAGACCGAAGAGCGCGATGAAGCCGACGCCGGCGGAGATCGAAAAATAAGTGCCGGTCAGCCTTAGTGCGAGAATTGCTCCGATAGCTGCAAGCGGTACGACGGAGAACATGACCAGAGCGCCGCTCAGTGTGCCGCAAGCGAGATAGAGAATAATGATAATCAGAGCCAACGTGACAGGAACCACGATAGAGAGCTGGTGCGAAGCCTCCTGCTGGCGCTGGAATTCGCCGGTCCACTCGACGCGATAGCCGGTCGGCAGGTCGACGGACTTCTTTACTTTCTCCTGTGCTTCGTGAACGGCAGTAGCCAGATCTCGACCTCTGACATTGGCGCGGATAGTGGCGAGCCGACTGCCGGAGTCTCTCCAGATTTGAGTCGCTCCAATCGTCTCTTCAATGCTGGCCACCTGGCTGAGCGGAATGCGCTCGCCGGAAGGCGTGTCCACCAGTATTTGTTCGAGTGCCTGGGGTGTTGCACGGTAGCTTTTCTCGAGGCGGATGATTACCTCGAAGCGGCGTTCGTCCTCAATTGCGGTTGTTGCCGGCATTCCGCCCACGGCTATTTCGACGAGATCTCGTAAATCGCCGACGTTGAGACCGTATCTAGCCGCTTTTTGCCTATCGATACGAACTGCGACCTGCGGTTGTCCGATCAGTGGATCTACTATGACGTCGACTATACCTGGCGTTTGATTCATGACTCGGCCGACTTGGTGACCTTTCTCTTCCAGCAGTGATAGGTCCGGTCCTGAGACCTTCGCCACAAGTGAGCCTTGAACACCGGAGAGCGCTTCGTCCAGAGTCGTCTGAATGTATTGAGTGAAGTAATAGCTGACGTTCGGAAGTTTTTCCAGATTCAGCCGCATATCTTCAATCAGCGACTCTTTGTTCTCGTGATATTTCTCGCGCCACTCGGCCGGCACCTTCAATCCGATGTAGAACTCTTGATCGGCAAAACGAGCTGGGTCTGTGCCATCGTCAGGACCGCCCACCTGTGATAGAACGGTGGTTACTTCTGGATAGGTCAGCACTTTCTTCCTGATTTCGCGTGCGATTTTTACCGATTCATCTAGTGTGACACTTCCTGGCTTTATCGTTGCTCTGAGCCAGATGTTGCCTTCTTCGAGGTGAGGAAGGAACTCTGAACCAAGATTGAGAAACATCTGAACCGACCCGGCAAAAGCCAGGCAGGCTGTGGCGATGACCAGGATTGGGTGGCGCAGGGACCAGCGCAGTGTCGGTGCGTAGAGAAAGTTGGATGCTGTAACAATCGGACTCTCCCTCTCGTTTGGCGGCTTTTTCGCAAACCAGAAGGAGCAGAGTGCCGGGATGATGGTCAGCGCTGCGACTCCCGCTCCAAGGAGCGCTGTCACCATTGTGATGGCGAGCGGGCGGAACAGTTTGCCTTCTACTCCGCTGAACGTGAAGATTGGCAGGAATGTGGCGATAATCACCGCTATGCCCGATACGATCGGACCCGCAACTTCCCGTGCTGATTCCCCAAGAAGGATCATTCGTTCTGTCGCAGTCATATCTTTGCCCTCGTGTGAGAGGCGGCGAATGATGTTCTCCGTCATCACGACGGCGCTATCAACCAGAATGCCGAAGTCGATGGCGCCAAGGCTGAGAAGATTGGCCGGAATGTCCATCAGGGTGAGGAAGATGAATGCCACCAGTATCGAGAGTGGTATCACGATGGCTGTAATAATGGCCGAGGGAATGTCGACAAGGAAGAGGACGAGGAAAAGCAGGACGAGCCCGATACCGATGGCGACGTTCTTACCGACCGTCTTTAAGGTTTGCTCTACCAGTCCGGATCGGTCGTAGAGTGTTTCGAAAGAGACGCCGTCGGGCAAGCGCGAGATAATCTCCGGCAACCTTTCTTTAAGGGCGGCCAGCACGCGGGAGACATTCTCACCTCGTCTGAGTAAAACGATGCCCTCTACGACGTCGTCTTCGTAGTTCTTGCCGACCTGTCCGCGCCGCACCATCGGTCCAATCTCAATGGTTGCTATATCTTTGACTCGAATAGGTACGCCATGCTCGTCCTCTTTGACGACAACCTCTTTTATGTCATCTATTCCAGCTAGAAGTCCCAACTGACGGACGATCATGGCTTGTCCGTCCCGTTCCATAAAGCCACCGCCGGAAGTGGCGTTCGATTTCTCGATAGCCTCGAAGACTTCCTGGAGTGTAACATCATATGCCCTCAGTCTGTGCGGATTGATCTGCACCTGATAGGTCTTGGTTGGACCGCCTTCGCTGACTATGCCGATTACGCCGGGAATCTGGCGTATATACTTTTCGAGGTCCCACTGCTGAATTGAGCGCAGTCCCATTGGAGT
>CAZISK010000800.1:0-4281 GCA_964541355.1 uncultured Candidatus Obscuribacterales bacterium | reverse complement strand
TGCCCGACCTGCTCCATCACCTGTCGCGGGCCGGTGGATCCCTTCGAGCAAAAACTGCGTGAGATCAAAGGCTTGTTCGACAAAACCAACGCCGATCGCGTAACGACAAAAAATGGAAACAGCGGTTTATTATCATGGGATACGCAGACTCATGCCTCAGAAGATGCAGCTAGACCGATTCTTTTCAATGTGCACAACGACCCACGCCGACTTGTCTACAGCGTCAACCTGACGGAGATAAAAGGTTGGCTTGCTGCCGGACAAATTGGTTCGCTACGCCTGGATCTGCCGAAGTCTGATTGTACCTACGACATCGAGTCGGCGGTTTTACGAAGAGGCGAGTATCTTTTGCCGAAGCTGAGCTTTGAAGGCGTCGGCCGGCTCAACACCGTCGGTCTGTACGAAATCGACGGAAGTAACATTACATTCGGCTTCGATCTCAAAGACATTCCATCCGCCTCCGGCGGTATAGTCGAGATTTCAAAGCCATACTATGATTTCAGTGCGCAATCATTTACTTTCCGCGATGCGAAGAAGAATAAAACGGCAGGAATGCGATTTAACGTCGACTCAAACAGCGGCAAGTTCAAGGTGCCGCCGTCAGCGATGCCCACACCGGCATACTATCAGGTGCGCATCTGCGCCTGCGATCGCGACGGCAAGCTGGTCGGTACTTTCTCAGACCCGATAACGATCGCCACGGTAAAGGGCTTGCCATGAATACGCCGGGACAAATCGATGCCAGGTCTCGAACATTCCTATATGCGAACGTACTCGACGCGGGCGTCTCGTCGGCTCATCAACACCGGGACAACAGCAGGGCGCTCTTCCCGTGTAAGATGGGGGCGCAATGAGCACCGTATCTGGAGGCAACTCCCGAATCGGATCGGGACTTAGGGATCTCCTTGTCGGCTGCGTGCTCATGCTGGTAGTCACTTTTGCAGTCTGGGGCGACGCGCTCGGGGGCTACTTCATCGGCGATGACGGCTGGCATCTTCCTCTTGTATATCGTGCCTTCAACGGTGAGCCGAATCTGATCTGGAAGCAATTCCTCGCACCGTACACATTGCGAGACAGCCTCTATCTCATGTACAGACCGATGACGGATATAAGCTATGCTTTCGACTTCATCTTCTGGAAAGACAATCCACTCGGCTACCACATAACCAACTTGCTGCTCCACGTCGTGGCGAGCTGCCTGGTCTTCGTATTGGCAAGATCCTTGCTTTCCCGCTTGCTATTTCGAAGCGACAGCGATATGGGTTATCAGCGCTCCGCCTCTTTCGTGATACCGCTTGTAGTAGCACTTCTGTTTGTAGTCTACCCGGGTCACGCAGAACCTGTCTGCTGGGCGCTACCTCGCATCGATTCGATCGCCGCTATATTTACGTTCGCGAGCCTGATCCTCTCACTCGTTTTTTTCGACAAACGCAGTTGGAAATGGTTAACAGCAGCCATCGGCGCGATGGTTCTTGGACTCTTCACCAAAGAGATGTGCGCAACGATTCCACTTCTGGCAATCGCCCTCTTCGTCCTTGTGAAGGACAAGCACGAAGGCGACAATCCCAAGCTCACAGCAAAGCAGCTCTTCCACCAACTGCTTGAGGCGACAAAGCTGCTTTGGCCTATGCTCCTCGTTCTAGCCGCGTACCTTTGCCTGCGCGCTAAAGCGCTGAGTGCCTTGCTCGGCGGCTACGTAGGCAGTATTGGAGCGAGTTTAAACAACACCTACCTGGCCAGGCTATTTAGCCCCGAGGGTTACTGGCGGCTCTTCCATCCAATCAACGAAAATGTTCTTGGTACAAACAGCATAGAGGACCTTCTCCTTCGAATCATTTACCTGACCATTGCGGCGCTCGTCTTAGCCAACCAATCGACACCATGTTTTATGGTGCGATTGCGATGCGCAGGCAAACTGCTCTTGCTCCTGGCAATCATGGTCATTCCGGCGTTGCAGATCTGGGGGGTGACCAGCGGGTTGATCGGAGCACGCCTGGCGTACACGCTGTGCCCGCCTTTCTTTCTAGCGGTGTTCCTGTTCATCTATCCAGTGTGCCAAGAACGGACGCGACTGGTCAAGCTGCTTAGAGCCGCTGCATTGGTGACAGCGCTCGTGACTTTCATACTATTTGCCTGGATGGCAAAGCATTACGCCTCCGCCTGGGCGGATGCAACCAACAATATTCGTTCAGTTCGAACTCAGATCGAAGAAGAGATAGAGCGCCTGCCCCCCGACAAACAGCTCGTGGTCATGGGTCTGCCAACCGGAATCAAAGGCTTCATCGCTTTCTACTCCATCGATTTTCTTGATGGCATTTTACTGCCGCCACTGTCAAAGCGCGATTTCACGAAAAATACTATTTGCATAGATGGAACACCGACCAACGATTCGGTCATCAACCAATCAGTTTTGAAATATGTGATCGGCAATCGCGACAAGTACGTCTTCAAAATCTGGAGGCAAAGTACAAGACGGTTAGAAACAATCGATCTCCCCGCGGCAGAGCCGAAGCAGAAGATCGAGTTGACAATGCAGCCAGTGGGAAGTTTCTACAGGCAGCCGGTGGTCACCAACGGCGATACCTTCTACATTAATAAGACCAGGGGCAACGATCTGGGCAGCTATCACCTGGCGCCTTCCGAGCCGATCAACCCTCTCAGTGCGGAGGTGCTCGAACTGGAAATCGTATCGAAAAGGGTCGACGCTCCATTCTGGAAGCCGCTGCTCGACACCATTTCCGGTCTCCTATACTCAGATCAAGATCGCTGCGAGGCGGCGCTTACGAACGGGCATCCAGCTAGCCGACTGGGCGAATACGCGTGGCTTTCCTGGAGCGCACAGTCCGGCAACCTTGGTGAAGAAGCTATGCCGGTGTTCTTTCGATTGTACGAAGAAGAAGGAGATAGAACCTATATAATCAATCTGACCCAATTCAAGAACTGGCTATTTTCGGGCGTATCCAATGGTTTGCGTATAGATCTGCCCAGGGGATCTTTTCAATACGAACTCAAGTCCGCCACCATAAAGTCGTCTGAATATTTCATTCCAGAACTTAAGTTGTCGGATCAACTACAGTTGAACAGTTCTGCGCTTTTCGAGGCGTCCGCACAAGACCTCGGATTCCAGTTCGACGCCTCGAGAATTCCATCGGCAAGCGCAGTCTTTGTCGAGATCTCAAAACCGTATTTCGAATTTCATGTTCTACCTCACACCTTTCGAGAAAACAAAAAAGGCCGGGAGGTATCTACAAGTTTCACAGTAAAAACTGTCGTTGGTTCGTTCATCGTGCCGAAGGAGAGAATCGCAAAACCGGCGTATTATCAGATCCGTGTATGCGCAGTTAATTCCGATGGCACCCTGGTTGGCTCTTTCTCGGATCCGATCACCGTATCGACAACACATCGACCGTGATTCCGAAGATCCGATAATCCGCCAATGCGCCTACCGTAGTGGCGCATGAGCACCAGCTTGACCTAAAACCAGGCGCAGTATACAAACAGTCCTGTTGTTAGGAAAACACCACCAAGTGCGATGGTATCAAGTATTCGAGCTCTTCTTCTCAGTACGTGTATCATAAAATCCGTCCTCCGCGATTGGTGAAATAAAGGATGTCAACTCTCGTTGTGGTGTTCCCAAATTTGTGATCAGTCACTACGAAAGCAACCCTCGACTTAGGCGGTAGTCAAGAGCTCTTTTAAGGATCTACGAGAAGGACATGAGCTGAACGAGCGCGGCAAACAATCTCACGATGCGCCCAGCCCTTGTCAAGCGAAGCTTATTGAAAAATGCCTCGCGATATCGTCGAACTCGCCTCTTTAAATTGCGAAGATGTTTGAATTCAAGGGGATTCATTGAAGGCTTGTCTTGCTAAGATCTGGGTTCATCAAATTGCGTTTTTGTCCCTTTTAAGGAGCCAGGCAGCATGACTCTCTCGTATCCAGCAGAGTTGAAGTACGTCAAATCCCACGAGTACGTACGTGTCGAAGGCGAGGAGGCTACTATCGGCATCACGGCATTTGCCGCCGATCAGCTTGGCGATGTTACTTTCGTGGAGCTGCCTACCGTCGGAAGCAAATTCAAGATTGAGCAAAAGTTCGGCGTCATTGAGTCGGTCAAATCGGTATCGGACCTGTTCATGCCGGTATCCGGCGAGATCCTGGCAATCAACGATCGACTGGAAGGCGAGCCCGAGCTGGTCAACCTTGACTGTTACGGTGATGGATGGATGATTAAGGTCAAGCTGAGCGATCCCGCCGAGCTAGACTCATCCTTAAGCGCCG
>CAZISK010000799.1:0-4287 GCA_964541355.1 uncultured Candidatus Obscuribacterales bacterium | reverse complement strand
GCTGGTTCCGCCAACATTCAGTTGGTAACCGAAAAGGATGGTTTCGAACTGTTCAATCGCGGTATCATTTATGCTCCCGATTATGCCATCAATTCTGGTGGCTTGATCAATGTCGGCGCAGAGCTGGACGGCTACAACTCCAAGGAAGTGATGGACAAGGTCTCGAAGATCTACAACACCATCAACAACGTTCTCGAGCGTAGCCAGAAGGAAAACATTCCGCCGCATGAAGCAGCTGATGCTCTGGCTGAACAACGTCTCGAGGAAGCTCGCAAAACAAGAAAACGCCATGGGAAAACCGAACTCCGCAGCGAATACCTCACCAAACTCAGCAAGGCTATGACAGCCAACAACTAATATGAGCTTCAACACTCTGGAAGACGGGCTCAATTGCCCATTCTGTAACGCTGTAATAATCTCGGGTGTTGGATTTCGACTAGGATCAATTGCGAGTCTCCGATATAAGCTCGGAGACTCGCTTTCTTGGAATTCGGATTATTGCCGACCAAAAGAGAAGCCACACGCCAACCTGATCAAGACGCTCGGCTACTACAATTGCGACAACATCAAATGCAAGACCTGGCAAGACTGCTATCCCGATGTTCAACTAGCCATCATAACTATTGAAAACAATGTGATCGCCCAGGTCGAGCCCTTCAAAGGCCCGGAGCCCAAAGGCGAATTCCCAATTCTGGAGCCGGAAGAGCTCGCTGACGCCTGATTAGTATCCTGATGTATCAGCTATGTGACCGTTCTCCGGACGGACGCCCTATTACGGCGTTGGACTGTATATAATCAGTCCCTCCAGCCCAGGAGCTGGTTGCGCACAGCCAAGGAGGCCACGATGGCGGTAAACAACGAACGCGAATTCCTCATGATCCCAGGTCCCACACCGGTGCCGGACCGTGTACTCGCCGCATTGGCCCGCCACCCGCTCGGACATCGCAGTCAAGATTTTTCCGACATACTCATGGAAGCGATAGACGGTCTCAAATGGATCGGCGAGACCAATAACGAACCGCTCATTCTGGCCTCATCCGGTACAGGCGGCATGGATGGAGCGATTGCCAACACCGTCAACCGTGGCGACAAGGTCGTAAGCCTGGTTTGCGGCGTCTTTGGTGAACGCTTCGCCAAGATCGCAGAAGCATACGGCGCTGAAGTAACGAGACTGAAGGCAGACTATGGACATCCCGTTCAGCCAGATGCGCTCCGTGAGCTGCTTGCCAAAGACAAGAACAAAGAGATCAAAGCAGTTACGATCACGCACAATGAAACGTCCACCGGCGTTATCAACGATCTGGAAACAATCGCGAAAATCATCAGCGACCACGGCGCACTTTCTCTGGTCGATGCCGTAACCAGCTTTGGAGCCACCAATGTTCCAATCGACAAGTGGAAACTCGACATAGTGGTCACAGGCAGCCAGAAGGCGTTAATGCTTCCGCCAGGATTAGGCTTCGCCTTTGTAAGCGATAAGGCATGGCAAGCAGCCGATTGCTGCACGAACCCACGCTTTTACCTCGACTTCAAAAAGTATTTGAAGTCACAACGCGACCGCACAACGCCGTTTACACCCAATGTCTCATTCATCGTCGCCCTTACCGAATCGATCAAAATGATGAAAGAAGAGGGTAAAGACAACATCTTCAAACGGCACGAAACATTGAGAGAGACTCTCAGAAAAGGTATCCGAGAGCTGGGATTGAAGCCGGTCGTCGAAGAAGCCTATGCGTCGCCGACCATAACATCCATCTGGCCTCCCGATTCGATCGATGTACCCAGTATCAGAAAACAGCTCAAGGAGCGCTATCGAATTACCGTAGCCGACGGGCAGGAAGAGCTCAAAGGCAAGATCTTCCGGATGGGACACATGGGCTACGTCTTCGAGCGCGATATCGGCATGGCATTGTATGCGTTAAAGCAGATTGTCGGTCAAACCGCATCGACACCTGTCAAGACAGGAGCAAGCGCTGGTTAGTGTGATCGACGTGCGATCAGGCTCCAAGAAAAATCTGCGCCAGAGCGATCGTCGAGAATGACTATGGTCAGCCAGTCTCAAGCGACCTGACAACAAAGAAATAGTGCTGACCGCTGCCCGGTAAGCTTGAAACTTGTATTAAAGCTTTTATAGAAACGCTGTACGAGCGATCGTTTCAGTACTACAATCGTCTTGAAAACCACGGGCTGAGGTCCCAAACATGAATGCAAAGCATGAGAGGTTTGCTCGAAAGGCTGCGCCGCGAATTTTCCGGCTCGCCGTTTTGTCCGGCGTACTCTTTGCCGGCAGTGCACTCTTTCAGCAACCTGCTGATGCCTACTATTATCCATTCTACTATCGCGGACTCACGAGCCTGCTCTATCCTCTGAGATACGCTGCCTATCCACTTATTGGTGGATACGGCCCATACAGATCATGGACTTCCGCAACGCCATACCGACTAGCAACCGGCAGACCACCAGGCTATCCGTACATGTATGGACCGCAGATGCTGAAGAACTACACCGACGAAGAGCCGCTGTCCTCGCCCCGCAAGCGTGTCAAGCAAAAGCGTACCGGTCAAGAGTTCGGCGTCGACGAAACGACGCATGCGCAATGGGCGGATGGCGACGATGACGCGCGGGCGTCTGCACCACCACAATCAGTACCGCCAGTAGTGCCCAACAATGCCTATCAGCAGGGCATGCTGCCCCCTGGAGTCGCACCGCAGCTCGGTCAAGCACCTCAACAAGTCGCCTTTTCACCACAAACGCCTGCCGCCGGACAGTTCGCTCCCCCGACAGCACCGTCTGTGGTATCAAAGGGACCGATAGCACTCGCACCCAACGTTCGCGGCGCGCAGCCCGGACAAGCCATTAACAACAATGCGCCTCTGGCAGACGGATTTGTCAATCAGATCAACGGCAAGTTCCACGGGGATATCGAAGCGGCGCTCTTCGATCCTGAGACCAGAGGCTGGGCGAAGCTTGTCGGATTGGTCAACGACGACAGCATGTTCGGGATGGATTTCAGCGATGCACGCGTGGAGTTGGTCAAGCGTATTTTCTCGGACAGCTCCCTCGATTCCGTGAGCAAACTCAACGCGGTGAAGATACTTTTGAACGGTGGCGCTAACCGCGCTAAAGAATAACGACGCGATATTAGTTGAAAAGACAGTAATAGAGCGGACCTTCCACCTTTACATCCCGCCTAGATAGCCATTCTACGCCACCGGTCTCCGCTGTCGCGCCAGCCGCCAATTGCATTGTCACGAGACAAACATTTGCATAGCATACTCAAGGCTAACTAAGCTGATTCTACTTATCAAGTACCGCTCGTCTCTCCGGAATCATCAAGACTTAGCTAGCTCTCCTTACTAATCCACGAATACCGAAAGCTCGCTCATTCAGCGCGAGTTCAGGTTTGCTTGTCTCTCAAAAAACACAGGAGTCAACATGTTGACGCCGCAAGACCGTTTTATGAGTCTTCCGGCATTGATGTCGGAACTTTCGGAAAACAAGGACTACCTGATTCGCTTCCAAAAGCGCGGGAGCAAGGTCACAGTAATGTCACCCCACGGCGGATTCATCGAACCGGGCTCGTCGGCCATCGCTGAGGCCATCGCCGGCAAGACCTTCAACTTCTTCGACTTCCAGGGGCTTCAGAAAGTTCGTCCGGAAGAGCTCCACGTGACATCGACGAGATTCCGGCACCCGGTGCTGGACGAGATGCTCGCTCGCTCTGAGCTGGCACTGTCAGTGCACGGCATGGGTGACATAGATACCTGGACGCTCTGGTTGGGTGGATTGAATCTCTCCATGAAGCAGAGAGTACAAGCCAAGCTGCTCGAGGCCGGCTTCTCAGTCAATCCAACCGCACCAATGTATAAGGGCGAGAATCCGCTGAACGTGGTTAACCTCGTCCCGAACAAAGGTGTCCAGCTGGAGCTTCCCGACGACCTCATCGAAGCGCTGTTCGCAAAAGGTGTCGCTTTTCCGGGCCCCGGCATTAAGCCCAAGACAACCCGGCTGTTCAAGCGCTTCATCGAAGCGGTCAGAACAGCGATCTTTGAAGAGCTCAGGACTCTATGATTGAATACCTCAGGCGCCGACGAGCCCACAGTGCCGAGCATCAGTATTTCGATCACAAAGATCAACAGCGGAAAGAGACCGTTTCTTTCCGCTGTGTCCTCACTTCTCGTCTACTACTCTTTTTCGTAAAAAGAAAAAAGAAAAAAGAAAAAAAAGTCGCTTCGTAAGCATTCACTCCAAGACGTTCAAGTCTGTCTCCTGGAGACCGTTTGCGGA
>CAZISK010000798.1:1932-4290 GCA_964541355.1 uncultured Candidatus Obscuribacterales bacterium | reverse complement strand
GTCTTCGGTCAAGACCAATAACGCGTGACGACATATTGGAGTATGTTTCTCCCGTTACTGTCAGAATCTTACCAATCGCGCGAGCACGCGTCGCTTTCAGTATGTGACGCACATGCATCGACGATCTGAACTTTCCGATGCGAATTCGGAAGATCACGGTTAGCACGTTCGTCTACAACCGCATCGAGCAGTAGATGCCTGGATTTGCGCAATCCGGACTCTAACGTCCTTTGACGTCTATTTGTTGTCCAGAAGACTACGGCGAAGCAATTTGCCGGTTACGTCACTCTTCGTGACCGCTCTTGAGTTGCCCGAAGTTGAGGTTCCGACAGGCTCTTTGTACGTTAATACGGTTGGCGTTTGGGAAGCCGCAACCGGCCTTTTGACTGCATTCAGCAATCGACCAGGCGATGCTGAAGAAGAACTTGGAGGAGTCCCCATCCATCCGGACAACGCTTTGTTGCCCAAAAGATTCGTTGTGTTGCCCGGCTGAAGACCTCTCGGCTTGCTCGGACCGCCGAGAGGAATATTGCTGGTGAATCCGGATGGAGGAGGATTGGAAAGGTCCACCTCCATCGTACCCGGCCGCGAGCCGGAGCGGCCCGGTTGACCGCCATCGATTACATACACTTCTTCCTCTGGCACCTGTGCTGGTGGCATCTTAAAAATCAACTTTTGCTTTTTTTCAGGCGTTGGCAACCTGACACTCACATCAGGGCCGGTCAGAACAAACTCGACTTTCGGTCTCGATCTGTGAATCTTGGTGGCATCTGGTAATTCGTAAGGATCGATTGTTTTCTGCTGTGCATGCGCAGCTTGCCATGTAAGAGGCAAGATCAGAGCATTGAGCAAGACCGGTTTAATTCTCATATTCATGTTCTCATCCTCTAAAACGCACTCCAAAAAAGCGCTCTCATTAAGGGCGCCGCCATACAGGCCTCGATTGAATGCGAGACCGCCCGTGCCGTGACGGTCGACTAGAAATGCAAAACCGCAAATCCGCGGCTGAGGGTATTTTGCGACACAACCGCACGTCTTTATACAGGAAAAACCCGAGTCTCTATCCCGAGAAGACGCAATTTATTAAAAGTTGATGATTGCAGTCGTATGCCGAATACAGGGAAAAACTCCAGCTCGATTTAGGCTTGTGCTCTATAGTGTCAAGCAGCAGTCTGTATCTTTTCCTGCCGGTAACGGCCTGGACGGCACAACCGGCATGCGCGGAGGAGTGACGACGCCCAGCGCCGCGTCACAGCCGGTTGAGTCACGGCAGGCTCCGACGATGTCGGCAATGTCATCGTCGCCTGACAATCCTCAGGTTGAGTAAAGACAGTTTCCTGACGATCTTCGGGTTGTGTCACCGGTCGTGATACCAGAGCTTCACTTATCCTGACGCACGGGTCCACGTTGCGTTGGTGCCGGCCCATTTCGTTTGAACTCGATGCCCACCAACAAGGCATTGGCACTCCGATGCACTTCTTCTCGAGGGTCTCTGGCCAACATGAAGAGTAACTCGCGGGGCGAACGACTAATATCCGGATTCTCAAGGAGCGCCCTCCTCACCTGCCAGTCAGGATCTCTAGCCAAGTTCATGAGAACTGCCTCCGGGGTCGCTCGGTTTTGAGCGACAGCCCTACGAACTAAAGCGTCTCGATCTGTTGAAAGTGACAATAGAATTCCGTTACCAGCTGAAATATTGGCGGCAACGCACTTTCTTACAGTCACATTTTCGTCTCGTGATAGAGCCAATAAAACTCCATTCGACGCTACAAAATTCGAGGCCACGGAACTTCTGACACCTACGTCTTGATCTGTCGATAGAGCCAATAAAACTCCATCCGACGCTTCGACATTCGAGGCCACGGAACTTCTGACACTCGCTTCTTGATCCCGTGATAGCAGGATCAAATCTTGCGGTCGCGTGCCTCGATTTGCTGCAACCGCAGACCTTACTCGTGGATCTTGGTCAAGAGCCAGTATCGTTAAGAGATCAGTTGGGGGGGGGATTTTTCCGGTATGATGTAGATGTCTGGCAAGTTCAAGCCTGATAGCCGGATCTGCATGACGCGCAAATGTCGCAATTAACTCCAACGGATGTGCATCAAACACGGCGCGCCTGACCGTCGGGTCTGAATCGAGATACAGCCTTGCCAAAACCGCTGGTGAGGTCGATCTATGTCGGGCGACCTGCAGCCTTATAGCTGGATCTGCGTCATTTGCTAGCGTCGCTAATGCCTGCGGTGGAGTCGAAACATGTCTGGCTGTCGCTAATTTTATTTCGCGGTCTGCGTCATTTGCCAGCCTCGCTAATGCCTGCGGTGGAGTCGAAACATGTCTGGCTGTCGCTAATTTTATTTC
>CAZISK010000798.1:0-1832 GCA_964541355.1 uncultured Candidatus Obscuribacterales bacterium | reverse complement strand
TTTTATTTCGCGGTCTGCGTCATTTGCCAGCCTCGCTAATGCTTGCGGCGGAGTCGAAACATGTCTGGCTGTCGCTAATTTTATTTCGCGGTCTGCGTCATTTGCCAGCCTCGCTAATGCTTGCGGCGGAGTCCGATTATGCCGGGCTACCTGCAGCCGGATTTCTCGGTCCGCATCGTTTGCCAGTATTGCTAATGCCGCAGGCGAAATCGCAATATCCCGCGCTACCTCCCGTCTTATAGCTAGATCTGGATCGGTTGCCAATCTTTCAAGAACTCTTTCGAGCTCTGGAATAGGTAGCAGAGCAGGACCTTGCCGTCTCATCTGACTAATCATGAGTTGCCGTGACGGCCAAGTACCGAGACGTGCATGTCGTAGCATTTCAACCTCTCGCCTTATTCGCGCAGGATCACCCAACTGATTAGATTCATCAGGCTCGGAGGTGAAGGAGGTGAAGTCTGAGCTTGAACAATCATCGTTCATCTCATCAAGGAAGTCCGCATAGAGCGCAGCGCTGGCGTCAACTTCCAGGGGCCCTGCGGGTTGAATCTGAAAATCTCGTGGGTGACTATTGAACATGGTATGGCACCTCGTAAAAACTGCTGGGCCGCACCAACCAAGGCAAGCGATAAGACATTCAATTCAAGGTCTTTGTAAAGCCTGTTTGTGAGCGAGCGGCAGCGTGGGGACCGCTTTACGGTTTGATTGCGTGGATTTCGGCTCTATTAATCGTGAGTTCGAGTGGTATAGACGTAGGCCGACGTAATCTTCCTACTAAGCGAGTGAACCCAGTTTACGGCTGGCACCTTACCAAGTTCTGACCAACCGAAATCTATGACAGCTACTGGTTGTTCGCAACAGATGTACGGCTCGTCACATCAGACAGGCGAGGACTACAAAACTGCCGGGAGATTGGGCGAATAGATGGAAGCGAGCGCTTTCAATTACATCCTCCGGCAAATAATCAAAGAAGCCATGCGTCGCAGTTAATAAGACTCTTGATGGAATTAGAACTTGTGATTCTGGAATTTCAACCAATAATCCGTCTCTTTGCCGGCGGGTAGCGGCTTGGATTGCACAGCCGGCGTGTTCGCAGGAGTGACGACGACCGGTTGCGTCACAACAGGTTGAGTCACCGGCTGCGATACCGGAACGCTGGGCGTGCTCGGCGCGACAACGTTGGACTTAGCTGCTGGAGGCGTGCTGCCGATAAGCTGCTGTCCCTTTGCCTTCATCTCCACTACACGCTTGTATGTGAAGCTGTCGTCTTCAGGAACCGCCCGCGGTGCTACCGGTTTTGCGGCGATGCGCAGAGGCTCGCCTTCCCATTTGCTATGCATGACGGGGATCTGGAAAGCCTGACGATCGAATTTAACTTCCGATTGAACCTGATCTTTCAGGGTATCAAAGGCCGCTTGAAGATCGGTTTTTTCCTTCTCCTTGCTCAGGACTTCAATTAGATTGTGGGTAAAAACACCATTGGAGTACCGCTTCGACTCCCAGCTTCGCTGATCGGCGCCACTCGAGCTGATCACAATTTGACCCTTGCCTGCAAGCGAGTTGACATCGAAATTGGTCGTCCGATACAGACCTTTGCCGCCGACCTCCGCAGCGCCGCTGTTGCAGGCGTCCAGCAGAAGAACGACACGATCGCAATGCGTGCGACGAAAGATAGTCGGGGCCAAATCTTGCAAAAGTACACCTGAGGTAAACAGATCCTGTTGCTCTGTGTCATAAGCAACCAGGAAATTTTCGCCGCCCTTGTCCAGTTCGCTCGGACTGCCGTGCGTCGATGCATAAATAACCACCAGGTCGTCCGGCAGAACCCTCAT
>CAZISK010000797.1:0-4292 GCA_964541355.1 uncultured Candidatus Obscuribacterales bacterium | reverse complement strand
ACCAAAGCGGCTGACGTCAATTCTCTTACTTGCCGACTGAAGTCTGTACCAGGTCCAACACGTAGGGTTACATGAGCGCTGCCTGGAATGTATTGATTGAATCTGCTGTTCATACCATAGACATAGTGGCACGCCAGGATCGGGTCCAGAGAATCACTATTGCAAATCGCTTCAGTGAAGGCGCGAAGAACGCTCTCTGTCTCAGCGCGGGTCGAAGCGATCCTGACAGGTGAAAGACCTGCTATCTCTCTATCAAAGAGTGCGCGGAAGTAACTAGAGAGAAGCTCCTCCAATTGCCGTTCGTCAGGCGTTGAGCTCGCACCACCTTCTCTACGTCGTGCGCGGACATCAACAAGCGCAAATACCAGTGCCAATGATTCACCTGCATTCTGCTCGGATCTCCCGACGCGCGAATCGATCAAGAAGCTTGCAGCTGCCAGTCGAAGCTCTAGAAGCAAATTCGGCGGCAAAGCTGATAAGGATGGGACCTCAATAGGAATTTCAAAAAGGCTGTCACGATTGTGACCGCGTGCCGCCCAGCCCGTGGCGCTGTGTCCGCTAAGCAAAAGCGCCGACAGAGCCTGTCTAGCCAGGGGATCGTTTTCTCGTGCCCGCGTGATCAGGTTATCGAATGCCCGTCGAGCCAAATCCGGATTGGAAAGCGAGGCAATATCAGCCCTGGTATTAGCCCATCTCAAGGCCACTTCCGCCCCACGATTGCCGCGCGAGACTAGGTCGTGCAGTCTATCGGACAGTCTCGTGAAATCGTCCCTCGCTGGGCGTTCGGGAAGGCCCGCTATTGCCTGTCGAACGTTCAATGTCCCGAGGAGTCCGTGTAGGGGACTGTCATCTCCCTGAAGTTCTCGTTGCAGTCTTGCCATGACTGCGGAAGCGTCTGTTGGATTTGTCAAATGGTTAAGCAAGACTTCCGGTGTGATATCACATCGTTGTGCTAGCCATTCTAGAATCGCCGTGTTGGATCGGTCTGAGAGCTCACGATGGACGAACTCCGGGTCAATGCTATCAATAATGCCCAGAACGGCTGCAGCAGATCGTAAAATGTCTATCGTATCATTCAGACCAGGGGCACTGGTTCTTCTAGCCAGGGCTGAAAAGATCTCGACTACTTCTAACCGTCTATTGATTCGGTCATGTACACTTCCACCACTGTCTAGAAATCGAGATAATTCGGTTGTGAACGCCTCTCTGATCAGAGATTCGCTTGACAATGCGCTTACTTGTCTAGTTACCAGGTTGAATTCGTATACGTCTCCCAGGCGCGCGCCAACATTATTGGTTAAAAATACTCTGACGCTATTTGGATCGCTTCGACTCGTTTCGAAACAAAATCGGACGTTCAAGCTCCGTGCAATCGATTCATGTTGCAACACAGAAACCAAAGAAAGCCCTTGATTCTCAGCTAATGCTTTTTCCAGGGCCGCCAGGATCAGCGACTCATCTGCGCTGTCGGTCAAAGCACGTGCCGCTAACCGACGAAGCTCGTCCGACCAGGGAGCGACTGCAGGATCTGAAAATTCCGGTGGTGCCATTCCAGGAAGCATGGGCAGAACTTCGAATCCAGGGGGTGGTACCGCCCCAGGTGGCAGGCGTAGTTCGCCGGGCACAGGCAATGTATCTGCGCCAGGAGGCATAGGCAGCACATCAACTCCGCTGAGACAAAACACTCCTGGACCCACGTCTGAGGCAATGCCATCGCCGGTGGTACCTGCCATGACGCGAGCGGCGTGCCATGCTCCAGGAGCGGATCGAACATTCAGCGCAGAGGCGCTGCTCGGGACTGAGTCACCATCAAAATCGGATACGACCACATCAGAATCTATCGTTCCACATTCGAAGGGAGCCGAACAACAAGGCGCGGTGATGTCATCTGCGAACATTGCTTCGCTAACTTCATAGGAGTTGGAGTTCAACAAAGCCGAGAGAGTATCCAGAAATTCAATGGCAGCTAGCTCGTCAGAACTGGTTCCTGCAACGTAAGCCGACTGCGGAACCGCACTCAAGATCATAGACTCTAAGTCGAACTGCTTGGACTCTCGTTGGTTCGTAATATTGGAACTGCAAGCAAACAGGTCCTCCACGAAGTCTTCTGTATCTTCCTTTTCCTCTTCAAGGTCTTGCTCGTCTTCTTGCTCGTCATTACAACCAAGAGTGGGTGCAGTGCGCTCCCCTTCCCCTCTACTCGAAAACGTTGCGTAAACTTCACACAACAATCTATCAGCAGTGAATGCTAAGTTATTTGGTACATATTCGAATTCGCCAAATCTCATTTCTCACCCCATCTTCCAACGAGGGTCAGGCAAACAGCTACCAGTGCCTGCCCTATGCATTGCCTATGCATTGCCCTCCGCCGTCTCGACAATATCCTAAGAACTGGCAGCCTACCGCGACCTTACTACAAGAGAAAAAGGAAGGATTGGTGATTTAACGGATCTGATAGAGCTACATGACACCAGTTCACGGTAGCCACATCTGCCTGCACTCTCTGCGACGTTCGAGCTCACGACAATGTTTGTCGATTGTTTGGAGATCCAGTCCTTCGCTATACCAGTGTTTGTACGAGATCGCTAGCTTTCGCTGATTTTGGAATTGTTGTCCGTCTCCCGGCAATGTGATTGCATCATTCATAAGCATCACAGCGGTCTCTCGATAAGGTCCTTGATCTTTGGCGCGAAAACCAACACTGTAAATCTGATATGCGTGTTGTAAATATGTTCCGATTGCTTTAGCAGGACTGCGCTCTTCCAACGCACTCCGCTTAAGTTCGTCCTTCAAGTCGGTGAATTGCCTTGTCCTTCGCAGTTGCAATAGAGGCACAAGTGCAAAGAACTTCGTCGTTACAGCTAATTGGGAATCGAGCGGATACTTAATGCCAATTGCCAACGCGCGCTGGTATCTCTCCCATGCTTCTTCGTACCGTCCTCTAACTGTGGCGATGCTACCAAGGTAATGAAGAGTGAAAGCCAGATCGGGATAGTCAGGTCCAAGCGGAGTCAACAAAGCAAGTTCCTCTTCAAAATAGCGCCTGGACTTCTCGTAGTCACGACCGCACTCATAGGTAAAGTAATGAAGCAAACCAAGATTCCTCAACGTAATGGAATAGAAGGGGTGGTCGACACCGAGTTTTTTTGCAAGTGGAAGAGCCTTTTCCCAAAGCTTGATGGATAAAGCACCTTGACCACTTCTATAGGCTGTGTACGCCTGGCTACCCAAAGCCATCCATTGCCGTTCCTGAATTGTATTTGACTTCGTTTTCTTGATTTCGGCCTGCGCGGGCACAGTCAATGCTAAGCACAAAGCGATTGTGCACAACCAAATAATGGATTTAGAGAATACTCGAATTGCCACGGGAGAACCAACTAGGAAGAGTATACTAAAAGCGGCTTGTCCAAACTGCTTTGATACTCGAAATATCGTGGTGGTGAACTACAACAACTGGTCGATCGCGCGCAAGGGCCTCATCATGGTGCTTGTTCCGTTGGTACTCGGCGTTTCCTTCCTAAGTCTGCTGATGGCGATGCTTGATGAAGCCGAGCTGGAGAAACACCGACAACTACAGGCCGCCGCCAGAATGGATGCCTTGTCTAACCTGGTCAGGCTGGCGTTTGATCAGGCGTCGGCTACGACCACTTATGCATTCACCAGGCAAAACGTATATAAAGAGCGTTACCTGTCTGACTTACAAGAGAGCGATGCCAATTACCGCACCTTGCAGGAGCTTCTCAAAGACCACCCAGAGCAGATTGAAAAACTTGATCATTCCAGACTGCTGCTAGCGCGTCTGAAAAAAATGTACAATGGCATGGCAGCAGAGTCTCCGTTGGAAGATACGTTTCAATTTTTTCTTATTACCGGTGTCCGTGAGCAAATCCAGGGGCTAATTCGACAATACATTGCCGACATCGGCTCGATTCAGGACAGGCAGAGAGAGATTGATCGAGATAAAAGTATCAATCCCGAGCGGTCGAAGCAGAGAGTTAAGCAATTAATCTGGCTTGGCGAGCTGTTTTGCTTGATTATCAGCATAGCCTTTGTTGCTCTTTTCAGCAAAACAATCACACAGAGACTGAACGTGGTTATAGACAACGCTCTGCGGTTGGCAGCTAATCAGCCTCTTAATCCAGCCATATCCGGAAGTGATGAGATCGCAAAGTTAGACAGCGTTTTTCACTCGATGGCAAAACAGTTAGACAGAGCGGCAAAGCGCGAACGAGCAATCATTGACAATGCGGTCGATGTTATATGTACGATCGATTCAGGAACTAGATTCGTGC
>CAZISK010000796.1:0-4297 GCA_964541355.1 uncultured Candidatus Obscuribacterales bacterium | reverse complement strand
CACGACGATGTGCGGAGGTCTAGAACTCGACATGGCACCGGCTCTGGCTGTCGCGGGAATCCTGGGCAAGTTTGCGCAGCACGATGCACCTCCCGCGCAGGCCGAGCTGCTCATCGGGCACGAGAAAGTCCGGGCGCAGTTTGGTGCCCAGCTTCGGCATCAGGCGGCCCAGGGCCCGTGCCAGGCGTGCGGCCGAAGTCGGCGTCGGTCTGCGCGGCTCGATCACCACTTGGGGAAACGCCACTTCGTACGCGCGATTGGCGAGGAGGAGGCGGAGGGCGCGGCGGACGGCGGGCAGGTCCGAATCATCGAACGCGATCAGCCCGCCGACATCGAGTATGCGGTTATGCTGTATTACGTGCGCAATACCGCTCCGGGCAGAGTGATCGAAGACAATTTCCAGCAATCTCGAGACCAATTGCGTTAGGGACGTGGGGCAGGTATCGACCGATTTCGGCTCGACAAGTACTGCGTATATCTCAGTTGCACCCAGATTGATGGCTGCTTGAATTGGTGTATTCCGAACCAGTCCACCATCTATCCAGCACCCTTCGCCTTTGAGCCGTCTTGGCGGAAACAGTAGCGGTATCGCAGACGATGCCATCAGCACATCGATCAAGTCTTCCTGCGAGTGAATCTCATCGCTGGTGATTACCTTTGTCCTCAGACCGCACAGGTCAGTCGTCACGAAGCCTACTTTGGAAGGACCCGCTTTCAGTTTTTCTAAGCTGATGCAGCTCCTTAGCAATTGCTCGAGCGGGGCAGTGTTGAGTAAACCGAGCTGTTGTCCAAAAATCACTCGCCTGAGATGACCGGGGTCGGGAAGCTTGTATACATCGTTGGAGCGAATCTGGAGCCACATGCTCTCCAGAATGTCCAGATCATTTTGACCGACTAGGGCGGCGTTGAGCGCACCGATGCTGGTTCCTACAATCCAATCGAAGTGAAAATCTCGTTCGGCACAGGCTTTGGCCACCCCAGCCTCATAGGCGCCGCGACCACCGCCGCCTGATAGTACAAGGGCACGGACCGGCTGAGTTGCGCTCCGGTTGTGATTGGTGCTCATATTGTCTTGGCTGAGAACTCACTCTCTTTCGGTAAATGGAGCCAGCCCGGCAATAAAGGCTCCACCTTTACTTTACCGAAAAATCCAAAACTTGCAAATTATCTTACCGGCTGGACGCGCTGGTCCTTGTATGAAAGTCCTTCAACCAACTGTCCAGAGATGCCGCACTGCGCTCATTCAGCTTGACGTTGGAGCGCACTCGCTCGATTACCTTGCCGGAAACGCGGTTGCCCGCTTTGATCGGATGGTCAGCCAGGAATTGTTCGAGGTCTCTGGACGCTTCGCTCGAGACGAAGGAGGTCGCGCCCGTGACTATCCGCGGGAACAGGTGAACCGGATACATTGTCTCCATGTCCTTCCAGTGTTGTTTTACAAACGACCAGCCGACCTCCCTGCCTGCGGTCGTCTTCATGAGTTTGAGCACGACATGAGGAGCATCTTGTGTTTTAACCTGATCACTTACCGCCAACTCCAGGGTTCGCTTCTCGAGCTCTGGTTTTCGGAAATAAGCTAAGCCGTAAAGGTTGCGCAGCTTTGCCTCAGCAGTGGTGGCATGATCGTAGAGCTGCTTCATCTCATCATACGTGTTTTCATCGCCATTGTACGCCATAATGGCGACGATGGTCTCGTAGAGGTTGGGATTTATCTCTTCCGGTTTTTCCTGATAGATATTCCAATTTTTTCGCGCCTCGGCTATGGTGGCGGAGTCCTGCCCCAGCGTGCCCATAGCTGTCAGCACGTGACTTCGCAAGAGCTGGGTCAGATCAGACTCGCCTTCACCTGACTCCCACCCTAGTTTTCTCGAGAGTGTCCCGAACCGATCTTTGACAAAGAATGCGAAATTGGCTCGGGAAGCTGGGCTGACAAAGAGATCGAGCGTATCGATCTGCGAGATCAGCAGTTCGATGACGGTTGGATCAGACTCGTCTCTGTAGCTTGCCGTGAATTCCATGAATTGACCGAGCGGCATAATACCTGCCTCTACGAGAGCCCAGGAATCGTTGAGAAGCTGGTATCGTTCGCGGGGAGTCATACTTGTCTGCGCCTTCTTGCCGAGTCGCTCCAGCATTTCTTGCGGGTAATGAACCCGATAATAGCCGTCAGCTCCCGCATTGGCGACAAACGGTTCTTTCGAGGGCAGTTGTTGAATAGCTGTTTTCTTACCGTCGAAAAGGAACCTGATCAAGTCGGAATCAGCAACCTTCGACGGATCGTCGTTCAATATCCGACTGGTCATCGGAATTTTCCATAGTTGCAGCTTTCTCGTCTTGGCGAGAATAGACTTCTCCTCTTTTTTGCCATCGAGATTCGGCGACACGCTGAAATAATCCTGGGTCAGGTTAATGGCGCACCCTGTGCCGTACTCCGAAGACGGTTTCGAGCTTCTATACTCGACTTTTACTAGAGGATATCCAGGGGAATAAACCCACTCTTGCATAATATCAGCCACCGGCTTGCCGGAAACGGCTCCCAGAGCCTCCCATAGTTCACTGGTCTGGGCGTTGCCGAATCGATGATCTTTGATGTACTTCTGAATGCCCTTCATGTAGGTGTCTTCGCCCAGATAACGCTCCAGCATTCTGAGGACGGAGGCGCCTTTTTCGTAGGTTATCTCGTCAAACATCTCCTCTGCATCGGTTGGATTCTTCACGGGTGTGTAGATTGGCCTCGTCGACGAAACGAGGGCGTCGGAAGCCAGCGCGGCATCCCGATCGCGGACGAAAAGATCCCATGGATGCCATTCCGGTTTAAACGAATCCATAGCTTTTACCGACATCCAGGTGGCAAACGCTTCGTTTAGCCAAAGGTCATCCCACCATTTCATGGTGACCAGGTCGCCGAACCACATGTGTGCCATCTCGTGGGCGATTATAGAGGCTACATCCTGCTTTGTCGTAGCTGAGGCTGACTTTTCGTCGACAAGCAATCTTGATTCGCGAAAAGTTATGGCTCCCAGATTCTCCATCGCTCCGGCGGCGAAGTCGGGAATCGCTATCAAATCCAGCTTTTTTAGCGGGTAGGGCACGCCAAAGTAACTTTCGAAATAGGGAAGCATTTTCTCGGCTGCGTTGCGTGCAAATGCGCATTCATCCTTATGACCTGGTGTGGCCCAGACTTTGATCTCCACGCCGTTGGCTACAACAGGGGTCGAACTCACAAAGGGACCGACGACAAGCGCGACCAGATAGGTGGACATTTTCGGCGTTTCTACAAACGTGATCCGGCGCTTATTGCCCCGTCCTTCGACTTTGTCGAATTCGATGGGCGCGTTGGATATGGCAGCTAAATTCGGATCGATTGCGACTGTAATTTTGAATGTTGCCTTCATGTCCGGTTCGTCGAAACAGGGAAAGACCTTTCTCGCGTCGGTCGCTTCCAACTGAGTGCAGGCGAGTCTATGCTTGTCGCCTTTATCATCAGTAAATGTGGAAAGATAAAAACCTTCCAGCTTTTCATTCAACCGTCCACCGAACCTCACTCTCAATTCGTACTTACCAGGCTTCAGAGTCTCAGCGAATCGGAGCGTGATCTGCTGTTTTTCCTTATCCTCGATCACTCGTTCTGGTGCCGTCGATTTACCGTGATCTCCAGAGGCAGAGATAATCTCTGATTCGGCGATCTCGAGTGCTACTGAGTTGAGGACGATATCCTTCGTGCTCGTTGTTACCGTAAGAAAGATTGTTTCTTCACCGCTGAATTGCTTGTTCTCCAGATCCGGTTCGATGAAAATGCGATACTTGTCCGGTGATACATTTCGGGGGAGCCGCACCGCTTCCCCGCTTGCAATCTCGCGTTTGCGGGAATTCTTGTTGGAAGTATTTTTGACGACGGCGCTCTTGAACTTGTCGTTGTCTTTGGGACACTTCTCTTTTGCACCGGCGATACTTGCTGAAGAGAATGAAAGCAGAAGGGTGCCTGCAATCATGGTCGGCAGGACCGCTGTTCGAGCCTTTGTTATGTCCAACAGAAAAATGCGACGAGTTGACATCCTCTTCTCCCACTATTACCAGCCAAAGATTCGTGCAATCATACAAGAGAATTCGATCCTGTCGCTACTCTCTGCCGGGAGCACTATTGCATCAGATTTTCCATCATCTCGTTAAGTCCGCCCGGGCCAAAAAGCGATTCGTGATCGATGTAGCTAATGCCGCGAGCTTTCAGCTTCTCTACAACTTTATCGGTGACCTCACAACCTGAAAAACTTACTTTGTTGAGTTTCGTCTTGCTGCT
>CAZISK010000795.1:0-4322 GCA_964541355.1 uncultured Candidatus Obscuribacterales bacterium | reverse complement strand
AGGAGTCCACACATGCGGTCAGTATGTCCGCGAAGCGATTTAGCGTAAATTCCTTCGAATTGATCTACCGGTCGACGTTCATATCGATCAGCCTTCTCTGCTAATGCTTCTCTGGCAAATTGACTCATAGATATTCCATATTGATGAGTGAGAATTCGAATCCTCACTATTAGGTCTGGCGGTATTCGCGTCATGACTTCGCACATCTTCGTAGTTTTAGGCATATCATCGTCTCCGTTTCACTTTGCGCCGGTAGGATTGTTGTGCCCAACCAAATTCGAAAAAAGTCATTACCAGTGGTGAAATTTTGATCTTGAGAACCGCTTGTGTAGCCGGTGTAATGCTAAAAAGTCTCAACAGTCCTTTAATAGCTAACTCGCTAAAATTTTTCTGTTACGCTGTTAGGAGAACTGCGGTTAAACGGCTCCGGTGTTTATCATTTTCAGTTCTGAAGCGTTTATGAAGATGATGCCATGATCTTTGAAACGTCGAAACTGGCTTCTCCGCTCAATTCCCAGAGTTACGCTACGAATTCTTTTATATCGCATGTAAAGAACAGCGCTCAGCGACATTATCCGCATCTTTTCCGAGCGGCGTTGCATCCATCTTTTGATTGCGGATAAAAAAATTGTTTTTGATTGTACGACCGTTTTTACTGATGAATAAGGCGTGCCGGTTGTCTTCGAATAATCACGTCCGGTACATGTTGCAGTTAAGATGCGATAGAATATTTGGTAGTTTCAAAAGGCGATGGAGTCCGCCAAAACCGCCGAAAGGCTGATGACGCCTACCCAAGCTAGATCTGCATACGGGTAGAATGTCATGAGCTATTTTCTTGTTTTCATCGGGGCTGGTTTGGGCGGCGTGTTGCGCTACTGGATGAGTCCTGCTGTCCAGCGCTTGGCTAATGGCAGCGCATTTCCATTTGGGACATTCGCTGTAAATATGCTGGGTTGCCTTCTAATAGGCTTCCTGGGGCAATTAGCGGAAACGAAGGGGGTCTTTCAGGGTGACACAAGAGCCTTTGTGTTCATCGGTATCATTGGCGGCTATACAACGTTTTCAAGTTTCGGTTTCGAGACTTTCCAATTGATCCGAGATGGTCAGATCTTCTTGGCACTTGCGAATGCTGCAGGACAGGTCGTACTCGGGCTGTTCCTGATTTGGGTTGGATGGGTTCTTGCACGCTTAATTTAGGAGAAACGTTATGCTTCCAGAGAATGGTCATCTACTGCGGGTTTTTATTGGCGAAACAGATAAGCACGAAGGAAAACCTTTATACGAATGGATTGTAAGAAGCGCAAAAGAATACGGTTTAGCAGGTGCGACAGTGATTCGCGGCATCGAAGGTTTTGGTGCTCACAGTCGCATTCATACAACGAAAATCTTAGACTTGTCCACTGACTTGCCGATCATCATTGAAATTGTCGACGAGTTGCAAAAGATTGAAGACTTTTTGTCTGCCATTGAAGGGGCGATAAATGAGGGTCTAGTCACCGTTGAAAAAGTGCACATTCGACTCTATCGCTCGGGAAAAAATAGTTGACATGGATTTTAAATGCGCGTGCTCTGCATCACAGCATTCAGTCTGTTTTCGAGTTGCTATCGCGCCTTCCTTTCCTGCAAATAAGCCTCGTCACACACAGCCCAAGTCAATCCACCGTGAGCATAATGCTTAGCTTATCCCTCCCTCTCGCTGCGCTCATAAATTGACTTAGGACCCGTTGTCTGTGAACGTGCGCCATTGCCGCAGAGAGGTGCGGCGTGTGATTGCATCTCTAAAAGAAGGAGAATGCAATGAAGGCAACCGCTCTGAAAAAACATCTTCGCTATCAAATTCCCCAAATTAAACTGGCTTTGATTCGAGAGAATGACGTCGAACCGAAAAAGATTTTTTCACCGAATGACATCGCGATATTCGTGGAACCACTGAAACTGGCATCAGAGGAGTACTTTATAGCTTTTCATTTGGATAGCAGGCACAATGTAATCGGGTTTCATGAGGTGTCTCACGGTACGCTCTCGGCTAGCTTAGTTCACCCTAGGGAGGTTTTTAAAGCTGCTCTCTTGTCGAATTCCCACGCCCTTATCGTTGCGCACAATCATCCAGGTGGATCACTTGCACCGAGCCGCGACGATCTAGAGACGACAGAACAATTGATCAGCGCCGGCAAGATACTTGGCGTCAACATTATCGACCACATCATCGTCAGTTATGCCGGAATAAGAAGCATACGGGAATATCATCCCGACTTGTTTCCGTAGGTCTATTGATATAGCAAGCGGCGCTGATTAGGTCTAGTCAGTGCCGCTGAAGCTTTTGATAATCTGTTTGCGAGAATTCAAAATTTCTAAGTTCTCGAACTTCATACAAACTGTTTCTGCTGAAGACTCTGCCTCTAAAAAGGCCTCACTACCCTCGGTCAATATGACAGCTATTTTTGATTGCTCTAAGTTTTGTTCGTCCTTGGGGCATGCCGTCAGTTTTCCATTCCAAAGCTTTGGATTCTCAGAATCTCGTGCGAAACTGATCACGAACCCCCTGCATTGTCTCGCTTCATTCTTTGTGAGATCCACTGTCCAGTCATCATCCGGTATTTCGTCTATGTTAGCCGTGCCATAAATACGCTTGCGAATCAATGCTTGTTTGAAGGCTGTCAGCGAATCTTGAATGACTGTCATTGTCTCCGCGTGATCCAATTGATATGGCTGCTTGACACAGGTTCCGTTAAAGGCGCCAGTGTTCTGCTGTTCTGTAAACACGATCACAAAACCATCTGAATGCTCTGCTTGACGTTTTTCTAAATCAACTACCCAATCACATACTGCCACAACATTCCCTCCTTTTTTCGTAGGTACCCCCATAATATACCCCGAAAAAATGAGAAAAATTTGTTCTATCTGATAATGTCTGTTAGTACTTCATGATAGGAATATTTCGTCTCGAACCGCAAACGCTTTTTGGCGCCCTCTTTCAGGGCTTATAGCTAAGTTGTCTGAAACCGCATGAGCACTTGCTTACGCCTTTTGGGGGATGGATTTTGAAGTTACTGCTTGTATGATTCAACTAGAATTATTTTCAATTGAAAGTTGCGGTTTTCGATGGCAAAGCAGAAAAAGAAAGTCAAGGATTTTCCGCCAGCTACTAGGAAATCGGCTTCCCCAGAGCCTCTGTCTCTACTGGTGAAGTGCGCGGCCGCTATAATCGTCGTTGCTGTTATTGGAATAATTGCAGCACTTACTATTACTGCTGTTGCTTCTCCGTTGGTCCAAATATTCCACGAGCCTTCTAAGAGCGGCTCTGGAGTCTCGATACAGACTGACGCTGAGCATAAATTCCTGACTGCGAAACCAACCTCCAAAATGGCGGTTGCTGGCACACAAACAAAATACTTTTATACCTTCGACCACTTAGGCTCAGTAAGAGAACTTACTGACGAAACGGGAACTGTCCAAAGTGCGTACCAGTATGACCCGTATGGTCAGCAAACCAAATTTCAAAGTGGAACTGTCGATGCCGATTTTGCCTATGCCGATGTTTACATGCACAGGCGCAGCGGTTTGTTGTTTATGGGCAATCGTGTTTACAGTCCCAAGCTTGGCCGTTTTCTTACTAGAGATCCCATTGAAGAAGCCGGCGGCATCAACCTGTACGGCTATGCGAACAACAATCCCATCAGCCTTACGGACAGGGACGGTCTGGCACCAGATATAAAAATCGATGGAACGGTCTGGAGAGCACCAGGAACGCAGGGAGATGCAAATACAATACGAACCTCACCGCCAAATTGCCCTCAGAACCCCGTTCCTGGTAAACCTTGGCCTAAGTATCCATATCCCAATGGATCTGCGCGCGAGTACAACAGCGCTGGTAATCCAATAGACATTCGTACTAGCCTTCCTGGAAACAAAAATGACTCACACAATCCAATTTTGCCAGGGTACTACAAATGAGTCTTTATGAACTTCCCCCAGAATCTGAGCTTGATTTTTTCATTGGAGAACATCTCATTCAAATCGGCATGGGGCAATACAACATTATACTGAGGTTTTCATGGGGAATTGATGTAACTGTTGAAGTCTCGCTTACTGTGCGGCTTTTGGACGGTACAGAGCAACAGTGGATACCCGATTCACCCTTTGTAGCGAATGCTTTATTCGATTTCATTGGCAAACCAGTGGCCTCGGTTTCAGTCCTCGAGGAAAATAGACTCCAACTAAATTTCGACGGGCTTGGCTCACTTACCATCGGTACAAGTGACGATGGAGTGGAGTCATACACAATAAATCCGCCTGAAAATGTTGTGATTATCGTTTAATTG
>CAZISK010000794.1:0-4324 GCA_964541355.1 uncultured Candidatus Obscuribacterales bacterium | reverse complement strand
GCATGTCATGCCGATATCGACGTACACTCTCTGGTGAATTCGGCGCAGCCACATTTGCGACCATACGCTCGACGACCTGATTGGCCAGGACCAGGAAGTCGTCGCAAACTGTCCAGTTAGCATCAGAAGCGTTTAAATCCGCATTTACTTGTTTGGTCCATTGGTCCAACAGATCCTGCTGATGCGAGCGACAAAGTATTTTCATGTATCTCGTGCTGATCTTGCTGTCCTTAACTACTCTCTCTGAATAAGAGCTGACACTACATTTGAGATCGGCCAGTTCACTTTCTGCAGCTTGGACCGTAGTCAGGCCGGACAGGGCAGCGAGAATTCCGGTCGAGCCATTCTTGAGCACTTGAAGTGCATAGACCTGCTCTTGAATGTACACAGCAACTCGCGACGAGACTTCCGACAGTTGGTGATGAAAGTTGATCCATTCTAGTTGCTCAGTTGGGTTGAGATGGCGAAACTTTTCTAGAACACTCGATACAAGGGCGCCAGTACATCTTGGTGTCGCGCCGGATGGCTGATCGACTATGACATGTAGACAATCCACAAGTTGAGAGAGCTTGCGCGCACGGCGTTGAGCCCGCGCCAGAATTACTTGTGCCTTGGCCTGATTACGCTCAAGCAGGTCTCCTTCTTGAAGAGAGCAACATCCGAGGGAAATGGCAAATTTCATTATTTAGATCTCCCGTTGATTCGAGTAGATGCGGGACGATGAAGGACTCAGGTCTTTGAACGCTGCAGGCGTATCAAATTCCATTGTTGTGTGCTGTCTTTGCTCAAATGAATTAGCAAAGTGCTTTGCTTGGCAAGCAGATTTGCCAGACCGGTATCGTAAACCACTTGCTTATTAGTTCCGACAGTCCATGCCACTCGCTTGTTTTTCTTGTCGACTTTTCCTTGAATCGGCTTTTCTTCCTGCGTCAATGGGTTGTAGTAGTTGCCCCTTACTATGCCATTCTTATCAACCGCCAGTTGAAAAATACTATTGGAGTCGGTTTGATCACCCTGCGTTAACGCGAAAACACCCAGTGGTTTCCAATCAGATGATTTGTTTCCAACTTTTGTGGTAGCACCTTTAGAACTGCTTTTGGTACCACCCTTTGCCACCGATGCTGGTACTGTTGGTGGTGTCGATGGAGGAGCGCCGAGCGCTAGTGCTTGTGCCTGATTGTAGTACTCCGCTTGCGACTCCATCGGCTGGTCTCCGTAATAGACGGAGTTGTCTTGATAGGTAATGTTATCGCCATAGTCATATTCGACTGGCGCATCGTCAGACGGATATCCCCAGAACCCAGACAGGTCGCCCCATCCTGTGTAGCCCCATGGCCAGTCATCGCCCCACCACGGATACCACCAGCCATCTCGGTATCTGTTCCAGAATTCTCTGTTGAACGCGTCGTAATGGTTGTAAGCGGCTCGAACCGCCTCTCCACGAGATGATAGTGTACCAGCAGAAACGCCGCGCGTTACGCCGGAACCAGCTGCAATACCCGCGGCTCTCCCAAGTCCACCATCTGTCGGAAGCGAACCACCCCAATGATACTCTTGATTCGCTCCACTTCTCAGCGCTGCTTCGGAAACTGCCGGACGATTGGCAAATCCTCTGCCATCAAGATCGCCGCGTCCGCCTGCGTCACCCCAGGTTCCGGCACCGTTTCGATCGCCAAAAGCCCCTCGGTCGCCACCCCAGGCCCCCCGGTCGCCACCACCAAAGCCTCCTCGGTCGCCACCGAATCCGCCACCAAATCCGCCTCCAAATCCGCCTCCACCCCGGCCGCCACCGCCTCCGCCGCGAGCTTCCGTCAGTGGACACACAAGTGACGTGGAGAGTACTAGGTTGGTACTCACCAACAATGTTAAGCGAATAGTCCTGCTCTTCATGAAACAACCCCTGAGTTATTCAGTTACTCTGTTAAGTACTACGAGACCGGAATCCGGAAGCCTGACACCGCCGATGGATCTTTCCGTGGATTGCCATGTAAATGTGTCTTTATCGCGTTGCCTGATAGTGTAAGAGGCACTCGTTATCGTTCCGTTCGGCAACATCCCCGTCGAGTCTTGCCGCCAGCCATTGGGAACTTTGGTCCAGATTCCCCTGCCGAATCCGCCTTCACCTGTAAAATGCCACGAGGTTAGTGATCGCAGAAGCGGATTATAACCGATGATTTGACGAGCCTCTTTTGTCTTGGCCGCATCAGATGTGGTGCACTCCAGAAAATGCTTTTCCTCGATCCATTTGGCTTGAATGGTCAGGTCGATACCACTTTTGGTGGACGCTTTCCACTTGCCTTCGATCCAATCGAAATCGCTCAGCGTCGGTCCGGTTTTGTCTTCGTTGTTCTCAACAACCCACGCCATTTTCCAGCCGTCATCCCTTTTTACATGCAGGACGGTGTATTTTGAAGTCGTCGAGTCCGGCATCGTTGTAATGCCTTCTTCAATGGCGATTCCAGGATCTGGCGATCGGAGCGACTCGACCTGAATCCGCAGCTTCTTTGGACCGTACTTCTTGAACGAATTCTCGAAATACTGCTTGATCTCGGCTCGCCCTTTGCAAACCTTTCCGTCGCCGGTCTCCATTGTTCCGTCTGGTGTCCAGAGATCGGCTAAGGCGCCGGCATTGCCGTCTGCGAATAGTTTTTCATACGCTGCAGCCTGCTTTTCAAAGTCAGACTTCAACGCCGCCGATTCGATGCCGGCAGCGGATGCAGGAATCAACGGGAATGAGCCGATCATGGACGCGCACGCGACCGCAACAAAACATCGTTTAAGTATGTTCAAGAGAGATAACCTATCTTATGGAATACGGCAAATTCTCTATAAATCTTCCCGCCATGGCACATATTAAACATTTTCCGGACCTGTTATTCTGGCGGCGTTTTCGACAATCCGGGCTCAACTATTCGAGAGCATCGGCAAGCGCACGCGGCAGACCGACTTTCATGAGATTCCAGAAGGAAACGGATCGAACCACGTTGAATTTGGCGCCATAGCGGGTCAAATTCCTCTCCATATCGGAGACGAACGCCTGCCCATTGTATGCACTATTGCCGATCAAGAAGAACGTGATTGTAATTTCACGTGGATCTTTCATTCGCAGAGTCGTTTCAATTATCGTTCGACGAACAGCATCTTCATTACTTGGTCTTCCATCGGTAATAATGGCAATCGCCAGCGGTTTTACGTGTCCCCTGTGTCGTCTGGCGATATAGTCATTAACGGTTATAAGAAGCGGATCGGTCAGATTGGTGCCGCCTTGAGGGAAAGCCTGAGTGAAGATCGCAGGAATCTGATCAAGCGTTACATGCGGATAAACCGCGTAGCGCCCGGAGAATAGAACCACACTGAAACCTTTGGTGCAAACATTACGCGTGTGCTCCGCCAAACTCAGGGTCTGGTCGCGACACCACTGCCACCGGCTCACGCACGCAGCTGAACCGAGCAGCATCGTCATAACGGTTCCACCGACTCTGCCCATGCCGGAAATTGGACAATCAGCCGTCATCATCGATCCGGATTGATCGATAATCAGGACCAGATCATGGTTTGCCAATCGCTGGAGCTGAGCCTGAGTCAGTCCGCCACTCAGCACGCCATTCTTGGCGCCGCCTTTGAGCGCACCGCCAGAAGCATTGGCTTCGAGCGGAGGAAAACGGTTATCCAGAGCACCTTGCTGCGCACCGGATTGAAGGTTCATCTCAGCCGCTTCAGCACCACCGTCGATAACCGATTTATTGACACCCAGATTGAATGGTGCGCGTGTGCCACTTCCAGACGGTGCGGCAACAAAAGAAGGACCGGGTTCGCCCGGGGGCGCGGGTGTAGCGACTGGAGACTCTTGGTCTGAACCCATTGCTCGAGAAGGGAGCTTAAGACCGGTACGGTCAAGAGCGGGGTCGCCAACGTCATTGCCCTCCTCAGGTCGATCCTCGCCGTTCGGCGTTGTGTCTGGACGTTGCAGCCTATTGCCGCCTCGACCAGGAGCCTCGAAAGGCACCTCGGCAGCCTCGCTTTCCGTCCGTTGTGTCGAGCGTGTCGACGGTCTTACTTGTGGGCCGCCTTGCTCGTATCGTTTAAATACTTCGTCAGCGCTAATACCTTCGGCAGGCGCCGCTTCAGGACCAGCTGAGTCATTGGCTGCGATTACAATTGGTGAACGAACATTCGCGAATCGCCGCACCTGCGACTCATTCGAGCCGATACCGGCGAATTGAGGGTCGGCATAGCCAGGAGCAGCCAAACCAGGCAGTGCGCAAGCAAGGACCAGACCGCACGCTGCTATCAGTCTGGATGAAAACTGCATTCAATCGCTCCT
>CAZISK010000793.1:0-4327 GCA_964541355.1 uncultured Candidatus Obscuribacterales bacterium | reverse complement strand
GTAGAACCTTCCTTGACTTCGTTCCCGGGCAACTATCCCAACCCGAATCCCAATTTCGGCAGCAACCTGGCGCTCAACGGCATCCAGCAGATTCCGGATAACCAGTTCGTTCAGGATTCCGCGTTGCAGGGCAATCCTACAGGCATTCTGGTCAAAGAAAAACTCGGCTCCGACAAAGTTATGGAGGGCGACTTCGTCGTCAAACTGAAGAAAGGTGAAGTGCTCGTCTCCGTAAAGAGACCATCCAAAGTGGCTCTGGTTAAAGTGCCGTTCGGAGCCGTCTCAATCAATTCGGACGGCGACGTACTGGTGAAATACGAAAACGGCGTTCTCCGCGTCATCAATGTTGATGCTTCCGGAGATGGATTGAAGTGTCAACTCAATCAAGGTCCGTTCGGCGGACCAGCCGATCCAACCGTCGTTGTTCAACCCGGCTACGAAATGGTCGCCGGAGAGAAGAAGCTGACCCGCGCCGAAATGCGTCCCAGGGACGGAATGGCAAGACGTCACTTCAAAGTGCTTGAGAATGGACACCTGGCGATCAGCGAAATTTCAATTGAGAGCGTTATGAAGGCCAACGATGTCATAGCTGACCTCAGACAGGCTTCGACAGGCGTCAAAGAGCGCCGTATCCTGGGCGACATGTCCAAGATGGCCGCCATCCTGAACTATAAGAACGGAACACAAGGATTCTCGGTATCCGAATAACGTTAGCCGTACAACCTCACGTAGGGGCGACGCATGGCGTCGCCCTTGGCGCATTTTGAACGGTTGGTTTTCAAGCAACGGAAGCTTCGCCGTTTTCTTTGAGATAAGCCTGAAAAGAAGCCGGCGTAATGCCGGCTTCTTGGTCATGAGTTCAGGGATAAAAGTTGATACCGTTTGCGGTGCTCAAGCGGTGCACCGGAGAGAGTCTTCTTTGGGAAGTGCCAGGCTCTGTTGGCTGCCGTCTCGAAGTGCAATCACCCGTTCGAACATACGGTCAGTCAGTTCGATCTGACCATCACGCGATTGCATTTGAAATCGGTTGGAGAACTCTGAGGTCCATATAGGAGATCCAATCAGCACCTTTACACGGTGCCCGCGGTCGCAAGAATAGTCGATGTAGACAGGGATTATTGCCAGCTCTCGACCCTTCGCGGCGACATTGAAAGCGATCCGAGAAACACCCAGTTTGAATTTGTGAACAACGCCATCGTAGAAAACATTTCCTTCCGGAAATACGACCACCGGTTCGCCCGAACATATCTGCCGTTCTGCAAACCCAATAGGATCGAGCTTCGGATGGGAAGGAAATGCACCTACACTCATCACGGCAGCGCCTTGCAGCCCCTCCATCTCCTTCGGCGCAACCATGTAGTTGGCTCGTCGATTGAGGATACGCTGAACAACCGGTCCATCCCAGCGAGAAGAGTGATTGGCAACCAGGATAAACGGTCCATTCAAAGGAATGTTTTCGGCACCAACAACTTCAAATTTGCGAAAATGCTGCGCAGTTACAAGATGGTTAACCACGTTCCAAAACCAATATCCGATTTTGGTCTTTCCATCCACTGGTTTCATCAGATTAGATACTTTCCTGTCTCGTCGCATACAAACCTCACATTCAAATACAATAGAAACCTTGCTCGAGGTCTCACTCAGACCCGGAGCTCCTAAATCAGCGATTAGTTCTTATTTTGCGTTTGCGATTGAAAACATCATTGTTCCTTCGCGATTACTAACATAGCCGACATCGAATTGAGATCGCTCTTGAGCTAAACAGTTCGATCACTGTTCATCGCTCAGGTATTGTTGGCATCTCCAGAACGGCAAAAAAAATAGTGCTATCGTGGTAAAAATATGGCAACCGATTACCCATTACTGATGGTAAAAACCATGCCGGACAAAGGAAAAACTCCTCAAACAAATTTGATAAAACGAGATGCTTCACACCTACCAGGAGAGGACGAGATCAAGTCGTTCATGGACGAAGCGATAAGAGAAGCTTACAACGGGCTCGAGGAGGGCGGCATACCGATTGGATCGGTGCTCGCTCGCAAAGGAAAGATTATAGGACGAGGTCACAATAGAAGGATTCAGTTTGGCGATCCTACCGCGCATGCTGAAATCGATTGCCTCCGAGCGGTGGGAAGGCTGCGCTCCTTCAAGGACACCGTACTTTATTCGACCTTGATGCCTTGCGCTATGTGCGCCGGAGCAACAATTCAGTTCGGCATTCCAATAGTAATTGCTGGGGAAAACCGCACATTTGCAAGCTCCCGACCTTGGATGGAAGAGAACGGAGTGACCATTCTCGATTTAGACCTCGATGAATGCTATGAGATGCTTAAGACGTTCGCGCAAGAGCATCCATCATTATGGAATGAAGATATAGGTATTGAGCCGGATTGAGCTCCGAAGAGTACACATCCATATGTCTAGGACTAGCCAAGATTGACATTTGTGCTAGGGTAGAACATGAGAGACTAATGAGGAGTGACCATGAGAGTAAGTACGGGCAAGCCTACCACTGCAAAACGCGGTAGCAAAAAATCCGAAAAGCCTGAAATGGCAATGCTTGCGACTTGTCCCACCGGTGGAGGTGGCTGGTGCTCTTACCCTTTTACTGCTAAGCAACTGGCTAAGCGAATGCAGGCAAAAGCAAAGCTGACAGAAATAGATACCTTGCACAAGCAAACCGCAAACAGCAAGAAGGCTACGAAGAACACGTAGTCACCTATTCAGGCAAATAACAATTCTCAGCGAGCCTAGATTTCTCTTCTTTCTTAGGCATGTTCGAATCGCTCAAAATAGCGCTCTCAACCAGGTTTCGATCGTTGAAAGTCGATTTTGCATTGTGCCGGAACCCTCAGCTATGAGGAACTGCATCAAAATCTCCCCATGATCGTTTTCGATCATGCTCACAAAGAGCACCAGCATCCCGCCGGCATTGAGCGTTTCGAGCCCGGTCCCGATGCTCCTATTCGAACAGGTTCCTCTTCTATGCCGAAAGCAGAGCGCTACCAGGAAGAGCGCTCTTTGACCGCACAGGACACGCACATAGGATCGCCGATGAGATAAACAACCGCAGGCCCGTGAGCGCTTTCTCAGCCACTCTAGGACGTCACCAAAGACGATATGATGTCCACTGTCCGAATCAATTGCGACAGCGGCTTTTGCTGGTTTTGCAAGGACGTACCCGGGGAAAGGGGAATTTAGACCCGACGGTGCTGAGCTGGAGATAAAGGGACATTGGCGAAAATTCTTCTTGTCGAAGACGAAAGAGATCTGGCGAAACAGCTCGAAGACTGGTTCAAGCGCGAACAGCATACGATCGATGTTGTTTACTCCGGACAAGATGCTCTGGGCCGCCTACAAAGCTCCAAATATGACCTTGTGATCCTTGACTGGATGTTGCCGCACGTTAGCGGTCTGGAAGTCTTGCAGCAGATGCGCTCACGCAATAATCGCACCCCGGTTATCATGCTCACCGCAAAAGATTCGGAGGATGATAAGGAAAGAGGCCTGGATTCCGGCGCGGATGACTACGTCACTAAGCCGTTCTCCCTTCGCGAGCTGTCAGCCCGTACTCGTGCTGCACTGAGAAGGAGCTCGCAAGCGGCGAAGACAGTATTAACAGCCGGAGATGTCGAGCTCGATCCCATATCGAGGACCGTCACCAGAGGCAGCGTGGAGGTTCATCTAGAACCGCGAGAGTTTAACTTATTAGAGTTCTTCATGCGCCACCCGCAGCAAGTTTTTAGCGCAGACGCGCTAATAGACAGGGTCTGGCCGTCCGATACATTGATATCAAGCGATGCGATCAGGACATACATTAAAATTCTGCGGAAGAAGTTGGACAACGAGAAGTCAATTCAAAATGTAAGAGGGGTAGGCTATAAGTTCGAGCCTGACACGCAATGAAATTCTTCAATTGGAACCTGACAGCTCAGTTTGTCATTCTGGCGCTTTGCGTCTACGTCTGCCTGACGAGCCTGAGCTTGTTTCTTTTCTCAAGAGGCCTCAATGAAGCGCTCGACGATCAGCTTGATTCCCTGCTTGCCGAGCAGTCTCAACTTCTCGATTTTGACGGCAAGGGATTCCACTGGCTCGGTGCCAACACGAAATTGAGCTCGCAATTCTTCAGACCGCTGGCATCATTTCAACTTTTCGACAGCACCGGTAAAATTCTGGGAGCCCACGGCGACTATCACTGTGCGAGCCTCTTTGCCAACGCCCAGGAGATCCGAGGGGAGCCTTACACCTACAGGTCGAAGTCTGTACCATTGATTATCAATGGCCTCATGGTCGGCTATCTCCAGGTCCAGCTCCCGACCACACGAAG
>CAZISK010000792.1:0-4332 GCA_964541355.1 uncultured Candidatus Obscuribacterales bacterium | reverse complement strand
GGTTAAAGCACAGGTAATTATGACTTTGCTAGACATATCCTCTCTTCTCCAACACGTGACTCTGCCTCTGTTTCCACTTCGCTGGAAGGATGTGAATCGCTCTTTTCCATCTCCAACTGAATAATCAGCTGTTTTGACTTGATCTGCTGCCCAACTTCGGCCAGCACTTTGACGACTCTGCCGGTCAAGGGAGCTGGGACGGTTTGAAGCAGCTTCATCGCGTCTACTGTGAACAGTGAAGCCCCCTTCTCGACGCGATCTCCAACCACTACGTCAATTGAACCTACGATTCCATTGGCGGGCGACAGCACTGCGCCATCAGATACGGTATCAGAAGCTTTTGGAGGTTGAAACAGTACATCCTCAATCGCGTAGCTCCGACCGTCCACACTCATATACAGGGTTGCTTGATGCAAGAGACAGAGCGGTTTTCGCACGGCACCATCGACCAGGATCTCAATCCTAGAGGCCTGATTGTGAATCGACGGCAACTCGCTGCCAATCAAGGCGACTCGATGTTCGCAGCCTTCGAACTGCACCGATATCTCTCTTGCGGAATGGAATTGTAATTGGGCATCGACAGTCCGATAGCCGCGCACAGCCAGTCGCACCACGGACCTCATATCAGAGCTGTTGCACCAGCCGAACAGCTCGGGAGGCTGGGCGGCTCGCGCCGGTATCGTGAAAGCAAGGCACGCCATCGCAATCACTGAAGGTGGCAGATCCGACGATGACTTGGGTTGCCAGAGGTCAGCGATGAAAGCTGTATCGAAATCTCCAGCGACGTAACTTTCTTTTTCGAGACATTCAATTAAGAAGTCTAGATTTGTTTTGATACCAAAAACAGTGGTATTTTTCAGCGCTGTTATCAGCCGGCGGCGCGCCATCTCTCGGTCATCACCGTGACAGATCACCTTCGCCAGCATGGCATCGTAGTAGGGCGTTACCATATCCCGAGAATTGAGACCATGATCGGTCCGAGACAGCTGCCCGTCAGAGGGTTGGAAACATACGATTTCGCCAATCTGAGGGCGGAACTGATCGTCAGGATCTTCTGCATACAGACGAGCTTCAATTGCAGAACCACTGAAAGTAATTTCGTTTTGCTTGAGCGGCAATGCCTCTCCGCGAGCAACTCTCAACTGCCATTCCACAAGGTCAAGTCCGGTAACTGCTTCGGTGACCGGATGTTCGACTTGAAGCCTGGTGTTCATCTCCAGGAAGTAGAACTTACTAGCGCGATCGAGAAGGAACTCGATCGTCCCTGCCCCTACATAGTCAATCGCTCGCGCCGCACGAACCGCGACTTCTCCCATCTCACAGCGCAAAGCGGCGCTGACCGTAGGGCATGGACTCTCTTCCAGCACCTTTTGATGGCGTCTTTGAATAGAGCAGTCGCGTTCGCCAAGATGAACGACGTTACCAAAACTGTCGCCAAAGACCTGGACCTCCACATGGCGAGCATTGCTCAATGCTCTCTCCAGGAGAAGCTCCCCGGAACCGAAAGCCCTCTGCGCCTCTGTCCGCGCCGAAACGATCAAATCGCGCAAGGATTTTGCGTCGGAAGCGATGCGCAATCCTCGGCCTCCACCGCCCGCCGCAGCCTTCACCATAAGTGGGAAACCGGCCTCACAGCCTCTGGCGGTAAGGTAGTCGATCGACTGCTCGCTACCCATGTAGCCCGGCAACATCGGCACACCAGCCTGCGCCATCAGCTCCTTGGCGCGTGACTTGTTGCCCATACTCTCGATCGCCTCCGGCGAGGGTCCTATGAACGCGATTCCTACTTGCGCCAGAGCACGAGCGAAATCGGCATTTTCAGAGAGGAAACCGTATCCCGGATGCACGGCATCGACATTCATTTCACGGCAGGCAGCTACAAGCTGCTTCATGTCGAGGTAGGACTCCAGTGCAGTGGAGCCGTTGAGTTGAGCGGCATCGTCAGCCATTCTCACATGCAAGCTATTACGATCGGCTTGGGAGAATACGGCCACAGTCTTGATACCGAGGCGCCTTGCTGTTCTGATGATCCGCACGGCGATCTCGCCACGGTTTGCTATCAGTATGGTCTCTATGCTTCTCATCGTCATATACTCAATCGCTAAAACTATCCTACGGGCAGCGCTCTATGGATAACCCAGGCTGGACTGCGTCTCTCCGAAAAGGCACGTGTACCCTCGAGTCCTTCGACGGAAGCCATCTGCCTGGCGAAGAGCATCGCCAGTCGGTCTGAATCGTCTGCGCCCGGTTCGAAGGACTGACGCATTAGTTGTTTCGCCGATGCCAGAGCGACTGGTGCGCATTTCATCATATCGGTAGTTATACCGGATATGGTGGCGTCCATCGCCGCCGTGTCCGCAGCCAGGAAATGAACGAGCCCCATCCGCTCGGCGCTAGCCGCATCAAAACGCCTTCCTGTGATTGCCAACAGTCGAGCTCGCGACTGCCCCACTCGACCGAGAACATGGGGTGCCACCTGGGCCGGTATCAAGCCGAGACTTGTCTCCGGTAACCCAAATTGCGCGTCGGCGGTTGCAACAGTGACGTCCGCGGCGCAGCTCAGACCGAGTCCACCGCCCAGAGCAAGCCCTTCAACAGCGGCGACGACAGGTATCGGGCAGTCGCTTACCAAGCTGAACAATCTTCCCGCTGAACTGTTATGTGCGGCGATTGCAACAAGCTCTCCCTTTCTGGAACACTCGGCCAGCGTCGCCATTTCTTTGACATCGCCGCCACCGCAGAAGTTGCCGCCTGCGCCGCGCATGATCACCAGCCTGGGGGTGCCATCTTTGTTTTGAAACTCCAGAGCAATCCGTTGAAAAACCGCGGTCAACTCCTCGACCATCAAAGCCGACAGCGCATTCATCGACTGAGGACGATTGAGAGTGACCGCGAGCACGCCCTTGTCGACAGAAATTTTAATCGCTTCGGTAGAAAGTCCGTCCAACATACTCATAACCTCGCTACCCCAAAGCTGCTCTTCTTCAAATTACGCCCTTTTCCGTTGTTCACCACCCGCAATACCATCGCGAGAACCTTTCGGGTGTCTCTCGGATCGATGATGCCGTCATCCCATAATCTCGCGGTGCAATATATAGGATCTGACTCTTGCTCGATGCGCTTGATGATGCCCTGCGACATTTTCTTGAGTTGTTCTTCATCCACGGCTCCGCCGGCCGAGCGAGCCTTCTCCTCCTGGATGATACGCATTACCATGGCGGCCTGTTCTCCCCCCATAACAGCCAGACGGCTGTTCGGCCAGGAGAAAGTGAATCGAGGCTGGAAGGCGCGGCCACACATACCATAGTTGCCGGCGCCGAAGCTGGCACCAATGTTGACCGTTATTTTTGGAACATCACAATTGGCAACCGCCTGAATCATTTTGGCACCATGCTTGACGATGCCGGCGCGCTCCGCCTGAGTGCCGACGATGAATCCGGTCGTGTTCTGCAAGAACAATACAGGCGTGTCGGACTGACAACAGAGTTGAATAAATTGACCGGCCTTGGCAGCACCCTTTTCGTCGATCGGTCCGTTGTTGGAAATGATTCCGACGGCATATCCTGCGATGGCGCCCTGACCACAAATGGTGGTCTCACCAAAGGTCGGTTTGAAATCAAGGAAGTCGGAGTCATCAACAATTCGCGCTATCACTTCGCGCACATCGTAAGGTACGCGATAATCGATCGGAACAACGCCGGCCAGGTCGCTGGAGTCGTAACACGGCGGTCGGTAATCGATATGTTTGGCCAGAGGCACATTCGTGTTCCAGCCGAGCTTGCTGACGATGTCTCGCGCAATCCTTATACCGTCCAGGTCATCGACGGCAAGGTATTCAGCGACTCCTGATATCTCAGTGTGCATCAAAGCGCCGCCCAGCGACTCATCATCTGCGATTTCACCGGTTGCGGCTTTCAAAAGCGGCGGTCCGGCAAGAAAGATTTTGGCCTTATCCTTGACCATCACTACATAATCGGAGAGCCCGGGGATATAGGCACCACCGGCGGTGGAAGAGCCGTGACAAACGGTCACTTGCGGCAGACCGGCGCTGGACAGTTGTGCCATGTTGCGAAAGAGCGCGCCGCCCTCTAGAAATATCTCCGCCTGATATGCCAGATTAGCGCCTCCAGACTCAATTAGATTAATCATCGGCAATTTGTTTTCCAATGCGATCTGCTGGGCACGAACGGTTTTAGCCAGCCCTTTGGGCGGTACGGAACCACCTTTGATCGCAGAGTCTGAAATATTGAAGACGCATTCGACGCCGGCGACGGTACCGATACCTGTCACCACGCAGCCGCCGAGAACGTTGTCGACACCGTCGTCATCATG
>CAZISK010000791.1:0-4332 GCA_964541355.1 uncultured Candidatus Obscuribacterales bacterium | reverse complement strand
GCTTGAGAACGTCGACATAGCCGGTGAAGGTTTCACCCGCTCCAATAGGGTATTGCAGCGATGCCAGCGGTCTGATTGTCTTGGAGCCCGGAATGTCTTTGAGCGCCGAAAGCGTCTCTTCGACTCGCATATCCGGCTTGTCCATCTTGTTGAGCACGACGAGACGGGCAACGCCAATCTCTTCGGTGAAATTGAGCAAGCTGTCCATCTGAATCAATCTGTGCGGATCCGGCTCTACTACGAAGACTGCGGTGTCAACTCCCATGAGAGCGAGCTTGACTTCTTCTGTGAAATCGATGAAGCCTGGACAATCTAAGATATTGAACTGCACGTTCTTGTAAGTCGTGCGGACGCTGGAAACCTGCGTGGAGAGCTGTCTTTCAAGGGACTCCGGCTCGTAGTCAGTGGTGCAGTTGCCGTCCTGGATTTTGCCTCGACGAGAGTTGGCACCGGTCGTGTGGAGAAGAGCCTCTACCAGACTCGTTTTTCCACTCTTGTTGATTCCTATAAAAGCGACGTTTCGAATGTTAGCAGTGGACACAACTCTTCTCCTTTTCTTGGCAAGAGGCTTCCGACGAACTTATAGACTAAGAGGAAAGAATATCTAACTAACAGTCGATCCATCAATAAGTGCGCATATGAATTAATGTTGTGTCGCGCTCAGCGACAGGCTTGCAGTGAGCCAACAAAAATGCGACCCGCTGTCTTAGCGAATCGCATCCTCCTGAATACCGGAAATCGTATGTGCTACTTGGCGGCAGCGTTCTTGTGATCCGCCGGCAAAAGTCTCTTCTTTGGATCTTCGTCGATCTGGGTTTGGAAAATCTTGTTAATTTTCTTGCTCGCCACATGGGCTATTGGAAACGCGTAAGTCAGAGGGGGTGAATAGGTGATGGCCGGAGCCTTGCCCTTGTCGCCGCCGTTGACGATGAAGTTAATGCTGTTGGTGCCCGGTAAGCCGACAAGATCTGCTCCCATGACGAGAAGGGGAACCGCCGTTATGAAAAACAGCGGACCTATCAACATATGGCAGAGCAGGCCCTCTTTGACTTTGATCAACGATCGTTCGCCTGGCGGCAGATGAATGAGCCAGGGCGAAACGAGAGTAAACGGTAAGAAGCCGGACCAATAGTGAGTGCGACCTAGCACCGTGGCGTTCCATGCCTTGTAGCAAAACGACAGCCCAAGGATGATGAACAGACCACCTATGACGAGCCAGACAGGTTGTGGAATTTGATGAAGAAGAGGCATAGTAATTCAGATCCTGACCAGTTGAGAAGTGTGACTTGCCTAAAACTAGTCTACAACGTTTCACGATGCTTATTATCATACCCAACACTCTTGACGTGAGCGCTACAATACAGCCTTCTTAATTCATAAGTCGAGGCAGTCATGAAACGAAGTGTCGGTTGTGGTCGCGTGGCCCTAAGCGACCTGGACAGAGAGGTTTGTATCGCTGGCTGGGTCAATGTTCGCAGGGATTTAGGCGGATTGATTTTTGTCGAGCTCCGGGACCGATCCGGACGCTTGCAACTGGTTGCCGACCCAAATAAAAACAAGGATGTGCACGAAAAATTTGTTACCTTGCGCAACGAATATGTGTTGATCGCGAAGGGCAAGGTTTCGCGCCGGCCTGAAGGGACGGAGAAATCTGACCAACCGACCGGGCTTGTTGAGATCTACCCGGATGAGGTCGAGATTCTGAATACAAGCCGACCTCTGCCATTTCAGCTCGACCTCGGGCAGCAGGTGGATGAGTCTCTGCGGCTGCGCTATCGCTATCTAGACCTTCGTCGTCGTGAGATGCAGCGTAATCTGATCCTGCGGGCTCGCGTCACGAGCGCAATTCGCAATTTCCTCGACAGTAACGATTTCCTCGACGTTGAGACTCCAATTCTTACAAAGGCGACTCCTGAAGGCGCTCGCGACTTCCTGGTACCGAGCCGGCTTAACCCGGGCAACTGGTATGCGCTGCCGCAATCCCCTCAGCTTTTCAAGCAAACCTTGATGGTAAGCGGTCTAGAAAGGTACTACCAGATCGCTCGCTGCTTCCGCGATGAAGACTTGCGCGCCGATCGCCAGCCTGAGTTCACCCAGGTCGATATTGAAATGTCGTTCGCGGACGAAGAAGATATTTTTGAAATCTCCGAGGGCTTGTTACACGAGGCATTCAAGGCTGCGGGTATCGAGGTCCAGCGCCCCTTCCCTCGCCTGACCTACAAAGACGTCATGGATAAATATGGCAGCGACAAGCCTGACCTGCGCTTCGAGCTTGAAATCAAAGATCTGAGCGACGTGGCGAAAAGCTGCGATTTCCGCGTGTTCAAAGAGGCGGTGGAAAAGGGCGGTTGCCTGAAAGCGTTGTGTCTGAAGGGTTTGGCGGAAAAGACCTCGCGCAAAGAGCTGGACGTGTGGCACGAACTGGCCAAGTCATTTGGCGCAAAGGGACTGGCATGGCTCTCCTACAAGGATGGCGGAGTCAAGTCTTCCGGTATCGACAAATTCCTCAAGCCTGAAGAGATAGAGTCCATGACCAAGCTCGCAGGCGCAGAACAGGGCGACCTGGTGCTTTTGGTCGCGGACTCGTACAAGGTGGTCACCAACACGCTTGGCCGGCTCCGTCTCAAGCTTGCTGAAGACCTGAGCCTGATCGACCAGAACAAACATTGCCTCCTCTGGGTGGTCGACTTTCCAGTGTTTGAATACAACGAAGAAGAAGATAGACTCGAAGCGGTGCACCATCCTTTCACCAGCCCTCGCCTGGAAGATCTAGACAAGCTCACGACCAACCCCGAGCTTGCCAGAGCCAGGGCATACGACATTGTCTACAACGGCGTTGAGATTGGCGGCGGCTCGATTCGTATCCATTCCAAGGACGTTCAATCAAAAGTGTTTTCCACGATTGGCTTGAGCGAAGAGACAGCCAGAGAAAAGTTCGGCTTCCTTCTCGACGCACTTGATTCCGGTGCACCGCCTCATGGCGGCATCGCCTTTGGTCTTGACCGGATGGTTATGCTCCTTGCCGGCTGCAAGTCGATACGTGATGTAATTGCGTTTCCGAAAACACAGTCAGGTAGCTGCTTGTTGACCGATGCACCATCGGCGGCGCCAGAAGAGCAGTTGAAGGATCTCCAGCTCAAACATGACCGGCCAGCGGCCACCGAAAAGCGCGAGGCCAAACGGGCGGCGTTAGCTGAAAACTAATTGAACCGCCGGAGACAGGGCGGCAATGCCCTTCTCCGGCGATTTATCTTGGACCGGTCAACCAGCCTCTCTCCGAACAAAACAGCCCTTGTCAAAATGTAGGTTTTTCACCAGGCTTGAAATCCCACGCCTCATGCTAGAATGCCTACAGTTGGATGATTTCCGCTGTTTATCCGACCTCAACTCGCAAAGACCAACGGAATTCCCCGCAGCACATGTTCGACCAAAGAGCAAAGTCCGACAAACATAAGTGGATATCTCTGTCCCTGGGTATTTGTCTGGCTTCGAGCGCTATTCTGACTTCATGTGCGAGCTTCGATAGTGGTGTTAAGTCGGCCCGGATGGTGCCAGCACCTCAGCCGCAGTCCAACTGGTTTGAATTCAAGACGTCGACCGAGCACCTGGTCGAGGGCAATAACTATTTCAAGAAAGGCGAGTACGCCAAAGCAGAAGTCTCCTACCGCAAGGCCCTGGAGAAGGATTCCAATAATCCGACCGCGAAAAATAACCTGGGAGTCATCCTCAACGAGCTAGGCAAATACGACGAAGCCATTCCAATACTTCAAGAAGCAATTACTACCGACAACAAAAATGCCATTGCCCACTACGTTTTGGGAAAGGCTCTCAATCAGAAGCAACGATTCGACGAAGCTTTCTCAGAGGCGAAATTGGCTACCGAGCTGGATCCTACCGATCCAATCGGCTGGCGCACTCTTGGTGAAGCCTCGCTTGGTCGTGGCGACATCGACACCGCCATCAGTGCATTTCAACAAGCCATCACTCTCGATGACACGCACGATCTGAGCCATCATCGGCTGGCGCAGGCTCTAGCTATCAAGGGCGATGTAGATGGGCAGATCGATGAGGAGCGGAATGCGCTCGAGCTCAACCCTAACAACATCGACGCGCGATTGTCGCTTGCCATCGCGCTTACCAATCAGGGTAAGCGCGACGATGCTATTGCAGAGCTCAAGCAAGTGCTCCAAATAGATCCGAAGAACAACGCTGCACAGAGTCTGTATCAGGAGCTAAAAATCAGCACCAGACCGGTGAAGACAGATTAATTAGCGGAAGAGATTAAACGATTGCAATTCATTTCTTAAGAGCGCGGCTCTTGCTGCGCTGTTA
>CAZISK010000790.1:0-4334 GCA_964541355.1 uncultured Candidatus Obscuribacterales bacterium | reverse complement strand
AGCCTGTCGTCAAGCCTGGCGAAACCCCTGCTCCTAAAACCGAGCCTGTCGTTAAACCCGGCGAAACCCCTGCTCCTAAAACCGAGCCTGTTGTTAAGCCTGGCGAAGCTGCAGTTAGACCCAGAACACCGGTCAATGACGGTGCTTTGGTCAAACCCGCAGACAGGGCAGCTGCTATCGAAAAAGCCAATGTATCGCTAGTAAATCAAGCTGATGATGTTGGCAAACAAGCATCTAGGATTGCCGAAAAGGTAACCACTCCGGCAAAGCAAGAACTAGACGAAATTGCCAGATTGTCCAAGACCCTCGGCAAGACATCTGACGACGCCGCGGTCATCAAGCAGATCAACGACAGGATCGCACGTGTTTCAAGAAACGTTGGTGATGAAGTCGCAGACGATATTGCACGCACACTAAAACCGAGTGTTCAAAAGGCCGAGGGTGCTGCGCTAGATGCCAAACGACTCAAACAGATTGATCAACTCGCGATCAAGGCAGAAACCGAAGCTCGTACTGTCAGTCAAACTGCGCGCGACCTGGCCAAGACTGTCGACACGAACACCGCCCAAGGTAAAGCTCTCAGCCAGAAACTTGAAGGCATTGCGCGCACCGCCGATGAGCTTCCTGCGTCCGTCAATCCTGCCGCCGAGACTACCCGGCTCAGAACGATGGTTGCCGCAGTGGAAGGAACCGGTCAGACAGGCAAACCGCTCACTACTGCCGTCAAAGCTCTTGATGGGACAGCCCATGATCTGTCCGCCCTCAAAACCATCAATCAACAAGGCCGCCGCCTCGAAACAGCCGTCGGGCAGATTCAAGACGATGTCGCCAGGGCCCGCCAGATAGTCCCACCGAACAGTCCAGCGGCGAAGGCGCTCGATGACATTAGCACCGGAGCTGGTGGCATTCAGTCGAAGCTGGGTAGTACCACACCGATCGATAAAGATCTAGCAGCTCTTAGAACCACCGCCGGAGACTTGGAGAAGGCTGGTCAAACAACACTTGCACGTCGGATCAACCAAGCCGCCCAGGAGATCGAAAATGCGAATGTAGTTCGCGGATTGGAAACTCAAGCCAAGACAGTTGCCGATCTTACCGAACGCACTATTAGAAACATAAATAGAGACTTCCAGACGCTTAGCGCCATTGGCACCCCAACAGCCCGATTCGCCACACTCACCAGCTTGCAGGAAAACCTGCAGATGCTGCGTTACCTCGCAAAGTCTGATCCACGATTGATGGCACGCGTCGAAGAACTTCAGCAGTTGGTTGCGCGTTTTGAGATGTCAGCGATGGCGAGAACAAGCCAGGCTGTGGACGCAACAAGCAACATCAAGGCACTCGTCAGCTTAGCCGAAGCCGGCGATCCGCAAGCATTGAACAAGCTTTTCGTCCCAGGCCTGAGTAGCGATGGTTGGAAGGTGCGAGCGCTCGCGGAGAAGGATGCGCGACGGGCCGCTTGGGTTGGTCGCAAGTTGGACAGCCTGGCGCGCGGAGGCAGCCTTCTCCTCGGTCTGATGAAGAGGCCCGAATTCTACAAGCTATCCGCAAGTATGGCTGCCAATTCCGGTCTGACCACTGCTGGTCTGAGCATTTTGTATGCCAACGCCAAGTATCACAGTAATCTGTTTCTTGATGCGATTCAGAGACAGTTGGACGAACAATCCGCCGGATTCGCAGGGGTGTCGAACCTCGAAAACGAAGAAAAGCATTCCGAACAACCGACGAACAGAAAAGAGCAGAAAGCAGATCTAGAGTTCACTCCGAGCATCGGTGAAATAACCCGCAACGCCTATCTCAACCCATCAACGATAAGCTTAGCGAAGCGATACAGCCTCCCAGGCACCGAAGACGATAAATGGCTGGATTGGATCGAATCCACAGGCAGATTCTACGGTTGGGGTCACGGTGTGGTCGCACCGATTGCAGAACAGGTCGCAACACCGATAATCCAAACTGCAAGAACGATAAGAGTCAAAGGACAGGATGGTTTCACCGATACAACCAGACCGAAAACTGCCGTAACCACCTTCTCCTTCACTAGAGCGATGGAGCTGACCAACATGGTTCAGCTACTCGCTTCCGGCGACAACAATCGCGGAACCAGCGGCAGAGCAGTGACGGGGTTAGGCATGGGTTCTGGCACCGGTTCAGGTGCTTCTGCTGCTCCGACCTCTCTTTCCAGCAACCTCCGCACGATGGTCTCTTTCAACTCCTTCAGGGCAGACGGGCCAGCTCACGGCAACAAGTTGACAAAAATCGAAGGAACCGAACAAGTCGGAATCGATCAGGGCGGTGGCAACTCAGCCAACATACAGGTTCCTCAAGTTGTTCAGGGTCCATTCAGCAACGATCCATCAAACGTTGTCGCCAGCAACACCACCAGCGGCAATACCACGGGCTCGTCAAGTTCGATATCGGCTAGCAGCAATGACCCAGCCGCAGTACTGTTCGAAGACATTGAAAGAGAAGCCGTTTAGACAGTCGACTGAATCGACGAAATCAATTCCTCCACACAGGAGACTAAACCGATATCGGTTTAACTTCCGCGCAAAGACGAGCGAAGTCTGGAACACCTTGTCGAAACCCTTTTCCCACGTCAGTTTCTCGGCAGGCCGGAGCTTGGTCAGATAGCAAACGAACCTTTCACACGCCCCTAACTACGCCCCGGCCTTCTTCAAGACAAGCACAGTGTTGTGACCGCCAAATCCAAGCGCTTCTACCATTGCGTAGTCCACCTTCATGTCTCTATAGGTGTTAGGAACACAGTCCAGATCACATTTCGGGTCAGGATTGATGTAGTTGATGGTCGGGTGCACACGCTGCTCTTGCAATGAGAGCGCTGACGCAGCCGCTCCAATAGCGCCGGCGCCGCCAAGTAAGTGGCCGACCATCGACTTGGTGCTGCTGACTGCCAACTTGTATGCATGATCACCAAAGACGTTCTTGATAGCGAGCGTCTCACGTTCGTCATTGAGCGGAGTGGAGGTACCGTGAACATTGATGTAATCAATGTCGGTAGGCATCAACTCGGCATCGCGCAGAGCTTCCTTTATAGCGCGAGAGGCTCCATCACCGGTCTCGTGCGGTGCCACAATGTGACTGGCATCACAGCTAGCGCCACCACCTACAATCTCTGCGTAGATATGAGCGTCACGCTTGAGTGCATGTTCCATTTCTTCAAGAATAAGGATTACTGCACCTTCGCCGAGAACAAATCCATCTCGATCGATATTGAATGGACGGCTTGCAGTTTGCGGATCGTCGTTACGCTTCGATAGCGCCATCATGTTATTGAACGACGCGACCGTGAAACTATTGATGCAGGCCTCGCAACCGCCTGAGATCATAACGTCGGATCGATTATCGCGGATATACATAAACGAATCGAACAAAGAGTCCAGTCCGCTGGCGCAAGCCGTCGAATCGCTCTTCGCTCTTCCCTTCGCACCATATTCGATGGCTACCTGACCGGAAGGTGCGTTTGGCATAAGCCTAATTACTGTGCGCAGTCCGAGCTTTTTCGGTCCTTGCTCCATCAAACGAATATAGTCAGCAGTCGTGGTAATTAAACCGCCCACGCCAGTCCCGATGAATGTCCCAACGCGCTCTGGATTGGTATTCCGAATTTCAAGCTTGGCATCTTCTAGCGCCAACTTCGAGGCCGCCATCGCAAAGAGGGTGACTCTGTCCATCTCTTTGAGCATGGAGCCCCACTTGCGGCGATCCGGGAAAAAGTCCGCAATATTAAAGTCTTTGACTTCCGCCGCGATTCTTACGTCGAGTCCAATATCGTCAGGGTTGAACTGCGAAATGTAATTGACACCACTCCGCCCCTCAACAAGCGCTTTCCAACAATCCTCACGGCCAATCCCGACCGGGGTAACCATGCCAATGCCTGTTATTACAACTCTTCTTCGATTCATGGAATGAATTTCGCCTTGCAGTCTTAGTGCAGAAAGTCCGGTGCCAACTAAGCAGAACAATTATCTCTCAACATGTCGCCACTCAACCAAGCCATTCTACCGCCCTTTGACAGCGGCACAACCGTATCTAAACAGGAAGGTGATAATTATTTATTCTGCAGGACTGAAGCTCTGCTGGGTTTTCTATATAAACCCGATGCAAAGTTGATATTCACGAGAACTAAGAACCCCTGAGTTCAAGACGATTTTCAACCCTACGCGGAGCTGGCAACGCCGTCTATCACTGGCACGCCACCACTTACAGTACCGAACTGACCGTCATCTTCAAAATCGAACTCTAAACAATCAAAATCGTCTTCAATTATCAGAACATTCGACTGGTTGTCAGGATCCCCGTTTCCGTTTTGG